>WRIE01000036.1 GCA_009782875.1 Eubacteriaceae bacterium
ATCCATACCAAGTGGTATTTTATATCGTATGTGCAATGCGCCGACTTTCTGTAGTTCTCCAATTGTTTTCACCTCTTCGATTTAGTATTACTAAATCGGCTGAAAACAATTCATCTTGCAAGTTGACCTAAAGGTTTCGCCTGGAAGGCGAGGGTTTTAGACCCATTATACAGACAATAAACGTGGAAATGTTAGCTGATAGAAATGCAATGGCATGGTACAACCGAAATAGAAATTGTGAGATTTTTCCAACCGAAAGTATCAATTATTATGCCAAGCCACGCATTACAATTAAGAGGATTAATAGCTATCTACCCGATTAGAAGGAAAGCGTAGGGGGTGTAATTTATTATAAATGGAGACTTGGACATAATGAAGATTGTTCTCGGAATGCTCTTGTTAGCTGACCTCTTCTTAGTTGTTGTACTCATCGCAGAAACTCTCACAAGGGCTATCGAAAGTGCAAAAGGTAGAAAAATCGCAATTAAAAAGAGGAAAAAGAAGAGCTGTCGCAAAGTGGAGTTTTCTCAAGCTAAGCAACAACCATGTCCAGTTGACAACTTTCAAGTAATAGAACCTAGTCAAAAGGGCTTTCAAAAACTAAATAGATATCATCAACAAGAAGAACACTCTCTGCTCGAGGAACCGAAGATTGTAATAAACAGTAAATCAGAATATAAGCCTATAGAATTGAAAAAGCCTTATAAATTTCCTGGAAAAACTCCAAACCCGCAGAATGATGAAAGGCGTTACCTCATTCTTGGCGAGTATACTGAAAAGAAAATAAAAGACTCCGTTGATTGGGGTATGAGAACAAAACGAAACATTGTTGAGCAGGGGGGTGTGCTTCTTGGTAACATAGCTTATTACAGTAATGAAATATATTGCTTTGTTGAAGACATCTTATTGGCTGACACTGCTGGGAACCCCATGTTTGTTGAATTCACAATTGGTATGTGGGCTTCCATGCAAAATGAACTTGCTGACATCAATTCTCATCTTAGCAATGGGAAACAACTTGTGATAGTGGGTTGGTTTCATACACACCCAAACAGGTTGTCTGTGTTTATGTCTGGAACAGATATGAGCACCCAGCGCTTGAACTTTTCTCTAGATTGGCAGTCATCTTTGGTTATGAATCCTCACACAAGCAAGTACCGTGCATTTTTTGGAGCAGGAGCAACTGAAGGCAAAGTCGTAATGCTTAGTACTGCAAACGTCTATGAGGAGGCTATTATTGATGGTATCCAGAACATCGACTAGGTAAAAAATGTTTTGGTGATGGCATACTATCTAGCCTCGCACACATGACCTTCCGTTTGTTTGATGAGGAAAATTGCAGATTTGTTTCTGAACGACATGGCAAAATAGGAAATTAGTGCGATTACTTATTCAGATGCTCAACAAAGTGGAATTTATGAGTATAAGCAAGGCTTTGCAAAATGGTGAATGCCTCATCTCTACACCAAGTGGCAATCCTTGTCGCGTTTATCCAACACTAGTCTCGGAACCAACAGAGCAAATTTCAATAATTCACCATCCCCTAAGAATTACCATTACATTAATGGAGGGATTAGTAATGCTAAGCTCGATTGACCTAAACTTGTTTGCTGCAGCAATAAAGCAGTCATATAAGTTGATGACTGACACAAGCGCAGCAAACATGGCTACAAAACTCATCCAGACTCTAGACCCAACACTAGAGCGAGCGGTGATTGCATGGATTTCGGGTCATGACATACCAGATATTACTATTGGCAAGTACTCGATAACAACAATACTCAATATTCGCAATAGTTGCGATTATCTAGATGCTTTTACGCTACTTTCGGAATATAAACTGAGTCCGGAAAAAGGCGAGAAGCGTATCTGGCGTCCAAAGCAATAGGAGGTGGAGCATATGGATTTTTACCATACGCAATATAGTGAGCTTTCAAACTCTGAAGTCAATGAGTTATATCGTTCAGATACTTGGTCAGGTTTATTTCTCGATGATAAGCTAGATGCGTTACAAGAACTCGAGAATCGTATAGCAAAAGAACTCGGAAACCAACCTTTTGAGGTTCGACATGAGAATATAAATGGTGCCCAGTATGGCTACTACAGCAATGGACAACTTACTGTGAATGCGAACCTTGTTAATACTGGAATTCTTCGTTACGAAGATGTCGAAGGCCATACCAGAGAGTTTGTTTTGGATGGTGTGAACGCACAAATGATGGACACCATCATACACGGGAATTACCGTGCATACCAAGATGATGTTATTAATGAAAGACTTGAACATGAAAACCAAATCGAGACGGTTTTATGGAGGGCAAACTATGACGGAGATATGATTATAGAAAATGGGATTCTATATAGAGTACAAGCTCTTGAAAGAACTGCAAATCAGCAAGCAGAAACGCAAACAAAAATGATATTCGAAGGAATTGAAGAGAAATATGGAGAGGATTCCGGTTATCAAGAATACCTCTCCTCAATCAAAATAAACAGTTATGAGAACGCATTAGAAACTGCTAAAGAAATCTATGATGACGAGAACATCCAGGAAGTGCTCGACAACTACATGTTAACCGGTTATCAAAAAGATCGTGTGTTTGATTCAGTTGTTGAATTTACCATCTCCTTTTCGAATCCTACTGAAGACGTAACCGCAGGCAACCATGAAATAGTATCCTCTTCTTTGGATGAGAGCTCTTCCTCTTATTGTTGCAGCGATAGTAATTCTTTGTGAACGATAAGTATACCATTATAAAAAGAACTGATACGAATGCAAATTCTCGGCAGCTTGTCTACAAGCCTCAAAGGCAAAATGGACAGCTTGGTCACAGAAAATATTCAGCGATATGATGGTATCGAGCAGATAAATGAAAACTCATACATTGTTCCAGAACCTGCGAAATCCGCATATTGTCGTGAAGAAAATGTTTCGTCATCGAGTATATTCAACTAAACAATTCAGAAATACACGAGCTAAACCAAATAACTAATACTGGACATTCGCACAAGAGCTAAGTAAGAATTCTTCTCCAGCTATATGCAGGAGTAACAGTCAGGAGCATATCTGAGGAGCTGGGAGTCTTGCAGTCTACAGTGAACGCCATGAGAAAAGCTATGCCCTAGGCGGCTCGTAAAACGCCCTGCAGCGTAAAACAAGGCTTTCTGAGTCTTTCCTCTCAAAGATCGATTGCGAGTTTGAGACAAAAGAGATTGGAACAGCCTTTAGCCCAGTACCTAGTGCAGGGCTAGATGGACGATTAGGCTTTTGGCAGCGCACTGTGTAAAAAAAGGCTACATTTTTCAATTTCACACAATGCCATTGGCGAAATGCTAAACAGCGATGAAGTAAGCCCCATTTAGACAAATACTGGTGCAGACTAAAGATCAGCGACCAAGATACATCTGCGGCATGGAAACCGTGCTTAAAGCATATGCGAAAAAGTATGACAAAGCCGCTCCAGTCGTTTGCATAGATGAAAAGTCGGTATAGATGCTTGGAGAAGTGCGGACCGCATTACCGCCGAGCCAGCTATGTATGGGGCGGACAGCGAAATAACAGCCCTCGAGAAGGTCCAAAAAGCAATTGGAATATGAAAGACGCAATCATTATTGGACTATTTTAAATTGGGGAAAGACATTTCACAAAGCACACAATGGATGCTGAATTTAGTTCATCAGAATTCATGTCGAAGCTCCCAAAGGCGGTAGGAAACTATAAAGTCAAGTTTTATAGATAATTAATAAATGAGGAATAAGAGAGGTGCGTAAACAATAGAATCAATATCTATATACAGTGTGTCAAGACCGCGAAAATGTAATAATTGTTACTCAGACAATAGTCTTGTAGATGATGGCGATAACTGGTTGTGTACAGTTTGTGAGCATACTGTTGCTAAACTACATAATACTCACCCGACTCCACCGCAACCTTTGACTTCAGCAGATCAAAATGCAACTACTACTGAAGTAAGAAGAAAGTACTTCCCAACAAGCATTGTATTGGCTATTTCTGCGGTCGTCATTGTAGTTGTATTTATCGTCTTTTCTGCCATAAATGTCAATATAAACAGTAAAGTCTCGGATCAGAGTCATCAGGAAGAAATACTTCAGAGTAGGGCTGGAATATTCTATGATTTTTATTCCAGTTATGTGGATTGCTTGAATGACAAAAGCATAGATTCTCTCAAGTACTGCAGTATCAATGTGTGTCAATACATCCAAAAGGAGCGTTTAGACAATAACCCAGGAATCGGTTATGCCATAATAAACATTTATTATGATCCGGCAGAGAGCAGCTTCCGAAAAGAATCTGATATTGCAAAGATGACATTCTATTGTGACTTTACAACGAAAGATCAGAATTCGAACAATAATCAGCGACGTGGATCTATCTGGGTGGCAGAAATAACTCGTGACGAAGTTATCAACGCCTCTCGAAAAAAAGGATCGAGCAAAGGAATAGAGGTGAATAAAATTGTTACTGAAAAAGGTTTTAAGCTGGCATCCTCAGTTCTATTTAATGAAAACGGTTTTATTTTTGGGGATAGCGATAATCGCAACCTAACGAAAGAAGAGGTTTTGAGAAAAATAGACGTTGGTCTAAAATATACGGATCCATTTGACAATAAAAAGCTTGACAAAAAACAAGTTGTCCAATATATGATAAATGAAATATCGGCACGCAAAGGACGAGAGTTTGGAGACAATAGGTTCAGGGCTCATTATTTATCACTTGAATGGTACTCTCCGACAAAAAAGTCTGGAGAGTATACTTTTAATTCAGTAGAAGCAGCTAATCGGAAATTATTAAGCAAGATCAGAGACAGTCAGTAATGGTCAATTTCTCAGGGCTCTTTTTATAGCCGATTTAGTAAACAAGTGTTTCTTCTCAGCGAATGCTATTTCGACGAGAGGAAAAATTTGAACATGCAGACATTGTACGAAAGAATGTTCGTTTATAATATTCAGATTCAAAGATGATCCGAGATTATCATGATAAAACAATTCGTAATTAGGAACTACTTAGCTCGGGTAAAAACAGCCTTAACAAATGGACTCTAATTATCGATTGCAGATAGCGGCTGCAATGTCGATATTTCGTAAATAAAGAAGATATGCCCCAAAATCAAATTGTGCTTTTGCTCAATGGGCGAACGATGGATTATGTGTAAAAACAATCCAAATCAAGATCCCGTTGAATACCAGCAAGATACATACCGAGATTAAATTATTATTCCAATATTCCAGCCGAAGCTGTTGAGCCATCATCATCGCAACGGTAATAGAGAGCTGTTTTCTGACTTTTTTGTGATAAACCAGATTTCCAATAGCAGCATGTAAGGTGTCTATATGATTATGTTTAGGAATATTGTTTTTCAATGCTATGTTGCATTTTTAATAGGGAATTACCCGAAAATCAAACTTTTTTGGGAAAGTAGTATCATTGATTATAACAGATACCTTGTTCAAAAACATGGTGCTAGAGACAGCATTGAACTAAAACAAATAAATACAGAGTTTAAGATAGTAGCTTTTGTAAATGTCTACATGACTTTTGGCCCGCTTATAATAATGCCACTTATTGGAGCGTTTGCATCCACACAATTAGCTAATTATTTTTATCAATTGTATGTTCATGCCATTCCTGAATTTGTATCATATTGGCCATACAATTTTTTAGAATTTACTAAAGTTGTTTGTGGAATTGCTTGTTCATTTTGGATTGGGATAGAAACAAACGATAAAACAGTTTTTAATTTAAAACTGTGGAAAGAATTTGGAGCAGATGATAGCATTGAAGCAATTGATGAACAGCAAACCAAAGATGATAGTTTTCTTGAGGAATATCACGAAAAAATAGAGCAAATTCACAATTTAATTAATGACTCCCAAAGAATTTCAAAGTTACCTTTAGTGCGATCAAAAAAAATTGATATATCCATCGATTTTTTTGAAGCACCAAGTAGAAAATCAGAATTTGCTTATGCAAATCTCAAGAAAAACTCCATTGAAATCAATAAGAGTATCATACGAGGAACAGGGGTTTTTTCCGAATTTGATACTGAAGCGGTTTTAGGGATAACGGCACATGAGATTATTCACCATATAATAAAGAATGGGCAAGTCTTTACTTCCGCTGCCATTCCAAATTTGTTTTTACTTGTATGTTTTATTATTATGTATATTCTGTATTATGGATTATATACTGGATGGTTTTCCTTTTTTATTCTTTCAATGGGACTTCTTATTCTTTGTCTTTTATACATAATTACAAATAGCAACGATTCTTTTTGGTATCAACTAACAGAAATAAAATGTGACAGACTGGCATGTGAGTTGGTTTCAAGAGAATATGTAGTCAAAGGTTTGGTTGCTCTCCAGAAAGTAAATGATAAGATGGAAGGTAAAATTGATGCAGAGGTAATCAAGACTCTAAAGTATAGGTATTTTACTCTCCAAAAACACCCCAATTTAAGTTATAGAATTAACTTATTAGGCAGTTACAAAAAGTGGAGTGAGTGGGATTTATTAAAACATGCTGCAATAATGTATATCTGGTTATTTACTGGGAAAGGTTGGTCAGGAGATGAATTTAAAAGAACGAAAAAAACTAGTTGAAGACTTTACTCACGATAGTGATTTTGCAGACTTTGTATGTAAGACATTCGTTTTTGATGTTTTTGACGTCGATGAAGAGATTGATGATCAAAACAAGGCTGGAGTGATTGATCCAAGGACAAGGATCTCTCTAAAACTAAAAAACTTCAGATTTGATTTACGAAGACTATTAGAGATGGTGGTTGATGCAGGCATTTTTATTAGTTCAGACTTAATTTCTGGTAATAATGCTGTCAAAATTCTAACATTTCTTAAAATGGTTGCTCAATTCACTCAGAACTTTGCCATTAAGTTAGAAAGAGATCACTTAATCTTGATTGCGTGTCTATATGAACTAAATGGATTTAAGACCCAACTCGAGAAAGAGAAAGTATATGATCATTACAACAAAATTAAACTCGGGCTTGGCGAGGAGACTTTATCAAATGAAGAATTTGCGCTCATCGTTGATGCAATGGCAAGTTTAAAAGTATTAAAGTTGGATGAGGAAAAATTACTCTTATTAGAAAGAATTGTTTTTAAGAAATCCCTAAATGAACTGTACACCTAAGAGGGAAGCGCAAATAACGACACATTGACTCCATCGCCCTGTTTTTGCACCAAATTGCAGCCGGTGCGTCAGGGCAAGGGATACTGGTAAGGGGAAAGCCTTTGATTGATAGTCAAAAAGCATAGCGCAGGAATGCTTCATTTCTGCGCCTTTCACATAATACCGGGTAAAAAATGGACTAGTTGTTGACTTCGGACATCACTGTGTCAGCGTCGATTGTGTCCCTTCCTTCCTGGGCACCAATTATCAAAACATCGGTCAACAGGGAGTCGACAAGCCTTGGGTTGCACTTGCCATAGCTATTATGGCCGGCATAGCAGACTGCTCTATAATGGACGCGGCTACCCCTGCCAGCTAGAGCTTGTGGGCAGTGTACTTCACAGTCTCCTCGCCGCTCATGCCCAGGGCATTATGGATCACAACAACCCCTCAGCGACTCGAGGACAGGCCGCTCGAGCGATACGGCAAGGAACGGCTCCCCACAAAGGGCGATGTTGAACCTGTTGACAGAGTCGAAGCCAACTTTGTCAAGATGGCCAAATCCATTAGGACCGTGTTGTCAGCTAGTGCGACTCGTCCAGCATCAAAAACAGGGGCTTGCAGGTTTCTGCGTGCAGCTTGGCGATCCTGTTTTGAAAAGACAGGATCATTGCGCTTTTCCTCTGCCCCGCAAGGTACCCCAATGTCTCGCAAAGCTGCCAGTAGAAATCGGACATGCTGACTGTCGACATAGCTATGTTGGGCGTGGTGTGGAGGGAGTGTGGCAACTTTGCGGCAAAACAGCGCAAAGCCACGCTTTTCCCCAGACTTGGCTTGGCTGTGAACACCGACGGCCCGCGCCTCGGCAAGGCAGGTCAGCCTTCCGTGTGTTAATCAACCTTATTAATGCATCATTCGATAATATGAAAGTACAGCAGTACCAATGCTACCCCTAGGGATAGCTTCCTTGAGGAGGGGATTCCTCGAACTGGGGGGGTTAGGGTGGAGCCCGCCTTTTGGCGGGGTAATGGGCAGCCCGCTACGGTTTTTAATACTTTGGTATATTAAGCTATAACCACTGCACAACCATTTTTTCAGTTATCACGTAATTACCATCTTGTTTTTTGAGCATAAATATCTCAACTAGATGCTCGACAATTTTTTTGATTTTTTTTTCATGCAAATCATCGTAACTCTCAGTGACAGAAGCTTTTTGAATAAGATCAATATAATTATCATCCGAAACGTGTTCTTTTCTGGAAGCCCTGTAAATAGTCCAGAATATGAACACCTCATCACTAGTCAAGGGAATCTGAAGCATCTTAAATATGTCTTTAATTGCACGAATTATTGAAACTGGGCTGAGATACAATACAAATTCGGCAATATCTAGTAAAGCGTCTAAAAGGGCTTTTTTATTTAGCCAGACATTTCTTACCCTGATACTTATGTCTGAACCATCCTTGTTGCGCACTATTAGTAGTCTTGTCCCATTTCTTTCGCTGTTTACATTTTGAACCTCTTCCATTTCAGCCTCAATACAAGCACGAAAAGCTTCTTTAACTTTTTCTTCCGAGAAGTTGCCAACTGAGACTCCTTCCAACCTCGCCTCCAAAGAGAGATTTTTTGTAATGCTCGTGATGTCAATCCCTAAAATTTCAATTAAATCAAGAGAATTTGTCATGGTAAAATACCTCCATAAAAATAGCAGTCAAAAGCATTCCAGTATTCTAAGCTAGCAAATAGCTTATCGTCTTCGCTCCATCCTGAGAATTCACTCGAAAATGCACGATCAAAAAAATATTTATCCAGCATGATATCTTCACTTTTGAGGTCTCTGAGCTGTTTTTGTGCTTCGTTTCTAAACGTGTTGTATATGATGCTATCAGATCTTATGTCTCTGACGGTGAGGTTTCGCATTTGCTTTTTGGCCTCGTTCATCGCTCTCGCAACGGGAAGGTTTTTCAGGTTGCGATAAAACAGAACCATAAAAACTGCTGTTGCAAAATCACTTACTTCATAAATGGATGTTATGGATGCCTTTGCACCAGTAAATCCTATCGCCCATCTCAACCCTTTGGGAATCGAAATGGAATCGCTAAAATAACCTAATCCAGATTCACACGCAGAGAGAACCACTAGATCAGTATTGCCCAAATTTAAGCTGATAACATCCTCTGCAGTTAGAAGACCATTACCATATCCATGAACTTTATTATTATCTACAAAATCCAGGAAACCTGAAAAGAGAACCGTCGAAACGATGAGTGGTGTCTGCAATGCATCGGGGGTGAAATCGTTCACGCATCCGTGAGATGATAAATGAATAATGTTAGAGCCTAAGTTTTGATAAAATGCATCCTTAGTTGCCTTTTCCCGTAAATATTTTTTAGATGATTCAACTAGGGACTCGATTAAATTAACCTCGATTTCTGAATATGGTAACTCGTCAATCTCGTTGACATATTCTACATAAATCCCATACCGAGGATTCCCCATAAGTAAAGCATCCCTAAGCGATACATTGAAATCTGCCCTAATATCTGAAGCAACTAAAACATTTATGAAATTATATTTATCGACAAGAGTGATATTATTACGATCAAGCAAAGCCTCAAACGGAATTACTGACAACCGATAATCTAATGATAAATAAAGAGTGTCTTTATCATCAAGGTATTGCTCAAATTGTCTGAAAAAAATATCATAAAAACATCTTAAATCCGATTGTGTGTATCCCTCATTATCAGAATCGAAAACTTTACTAACGGAATCCAGGTCTATATCGTTGAGCCGCTTAATCTGTTGACAACCGTCCCTATCACTATATACCACAAAAGCTGCTAATTTGATATCAAGGATTCCTTCCTCTTCATCTCGGTGATAGACGAAGTCGCCATGTTTATACTCGCCGAACAAACATACGTCAAGTAAAACTGAAGTTCTCTCCAAATAAATATCTTTGAGTGACGGCAAGCGAAAATATTTGTCGGAAGAATAGTTGAGTTTGTAGCGTAGTGCTTGCAATTCGTTTTGTATGTCGTTATTATCCATGAGCGAATCGACGCTTGTTTTTCTCAATTCAAGTGCGCTTATCTGTCTGGATATGTCAAGATTGGCCTCACTTCTATTGAAATCTGGCTGAAACTTAACATTGATATATTTTAGCATTAGTGCGCACTTGTATGATAAGTCGCTGAAATACTCTTTCTCCTGTCCATACTGAGAAACAACAGACAAAGCAAAACGTAAATACTCAGCAATAGATGTTAAATCGTTGGCTTTTTGTAGTAATGATGCTATGTTCTCTATTTGTGATTTAAGTTCTGCGATTGCCTCAAGTTCTCTATGGTTCGCTAATAGAACCTCTATATGCATCCTATCTAAATACCTTAACAATTTAGGCATTATCGCGATTGCAGCGATGTTCTGTTTTGCATCCGCTACAATCGTAAGTGCACGTTGAGTTTGACCATGATTGCAATAGTAAATGATATAGCAAACTCTAAATATATAGCTTTGATGGGTATCCATTTTACTTTTGTGTATTTCCAAAAAAGAAAACAACTGCGCAATTTCATTCTCAAGACTTGAATATCTATCGATTTGTCCAACGATCTTGTGTAATAAGTCTAATCGTGTTGCAATTCTTAGATATTCTATATGGTAGCTATCGCTCGCTTTCACAGCATCTCTTGCCACTTGTTCAAGATCGTGGACGTTGTGCGTTTCCTTGCCAAGCCTATTGTAGCCAAGGCTCGCCATAATACTATACGCCAATGCCTTAGAACCTGGGCTGTTTAACTCGAGTATGGTATCAAAGATGTCATCAAGAAAATCCTTTTGCGCTTTTTCATTGTCCAAATAGGAAAAATAGGTAATTAGAGCCATAACATAAATGTTGCTCTCTTTTCCAGTTATTGACTCTATACCATCAAGAACCTCTCGGGCATAGTTGATTGCATCTGCGATATTTCCTTTAAAATATTCCTCGGAAGCCAACCCCCCTAACAAACGAAAGTAGGTTATTGATTGTGTATAGTTAAGTTTTTTACAAGATAAAATACCTTCTATGATCCACTTCGATCCACTTTTTCCAGTCAATACACAATTAGCCATCATAATACCACAGATCTCTGGGAATATAGGGTGTGAAGATCCTATCGACTTCAATAAATTGGAACAACACTCTTCTGATTGAAGATAATACCCTTGCATGCTCAATATTTTTGCTCTGCGCCAAGTACATTGCAATTTGAAGTTTTTTTGTTTATCCACATCCGATAATTGCTGTATAGACCTCTCTATTACATCCAGCAACTTGTTGGCGATATCGAAATTTTCCATTTCGATATAAACATTTGCTGTAACTAGGACAACTTCATATGTAAAACCGTATCCCATAAGGCACGAAATAAATCTGTCATAATGATCGTTAAATAAGCTTAAAGCGTACTCAGAGTCGTAAAACCATATTCCTTCATAAAGTAAGTGTAGACAAAGTTTTAGATATATATCATTTTGTTGACCATATTTTATCCCATAAGCAGATAACAAATTATCCACATACTGCTTCACCACTTCATTTGGGCTTTTCACCATATAAAGAAACTTGATTGTGTTTATATGAGAATAAAACGCACTGATCATGTAATCGTAATTTGGGATGTTTCTTAACGAGGTATTGTAACCAAGTGCTACTGCCACATCGCTATAAAGGTAATCAAAAAGACACTCGTCAGTATTGTCGAAACAATCTTGAACAATTACTTTAGCTATCTGATAGTGGTCAGCAATGTCCTCTCGTTTTTGATGGTTTTGAGGTATGGAATTATAAAACTCATTAATTTGAACCTGATGAAAGAACGCTAGAATAAAAGCCCCATTTTTTAGGCAGAAATCACGTTTGGACTTGAGATCAAGATATTTATCTTTAAACTCACTCGGCAGACTGTTTTTTTGCATTTTCGAGAACTCCTATCTGTCTGTTTACTAAAAATGCAATCATCTCCACATTCGAAATATTAACTATAGTGTACTTGCGATTTAGTTTGTCACAAATGTGCAGATTACCATCATCTGCTAATGCATATTCTATTCGACTAAGACCACGCCAAAAATCCACGGGTTTCTCGGAAGCATGATTTGACCAGAAGTCGTCTGGGCTCTCGGTATAGCCTCGTCCTTTGACATAGTTTTCATAAAGCTCAAAAAACGTTTGCTCGCCTTGAGCTTCAATTATTTTTACTCCAGTGGACAAGTCTTCCCATTTAAGCAGTGTCTCTACAAATGCTTCAAGAAAAATGTCGGGATCTAACGCATTTGAATTTAGTCTATCCATGTAATCGTCGACATCCATTAAGTATTCATTCATATATTAAATCTTCTTCCTCTGTATGTATTAATGGGCAGGCGTGATTTTTCTATTTTTTTATTAACTCTTTGATGAGCACTAATTAATGAAGTCGGAAGTGGCTGTACGGACATAATCACCAAAATAAACTAAAAATAATCTTCATTTGGCAAACAGCCAATAACTAGAGAAGGGGGACGGATGATACTGACTTGTCCTCAATAGACACAGCAAAGCTGCACTGCCGCCTATTCACTATTTCAGTATTGTATTATTGAAATATATGCCATAGCTGCATATTCAACTATAGCAAGACATTGTACACTCTTTCGCTTATCCATTTTCCAATAACCCAGGGAGCTACGAACAATCCAATTATTGCTGACAATAGAAACTTTACAAATAGATACACAAAAAATCCCATCCATGACATCCACACAAACATAGCAGGCTGTATGCTGCTATGTGATCTCCACCCAAAAAATGCACAAATTGCAATAACTATAATAGAAGCGTCTCCACCCGACATCCACAGTGAATAAGCAGCACTCCAAATAATGAAATACAATATTACCGATATAGTTAATCTTCCGTTTTTTGATATAAAAAAATCTCTTGCAGTTTGAGTGTTCAGATTTTTCATTACAGATCTCTCCTAGTGCTTAATAATTGCAATCTAGTAAACTGGAGCAAAAATTGTATGAAATAATATTGTAAACGTATACGATATTAGAGAGTACAATGCTTACGTACAAATATTCCATTAAACTAAACAATACAGAAATACATGAGCTAAACCAACTAACTAATCTGGAGTATTATCTGTACTGAATACTGACTGAATGCTGTACTCGCTAAACGCCTCTAAATAGCTAGCTTTTATACCCTTTTGTTTTATACTTTTATAACCAACTTCCATTTCGCTTATTGTTTATTTTAACGGAAAGTCTCCTAAAGTTAAACCGGCATGCTTGTCCATATCCGCTCTACTGTTATGCCTTCATCAATTTCTTTTTCAGTATTCGAACTAGAATGCCCATTCCAATAATCATATCAAGTTCATATATACAGATGCCAGTATTTGTCAAATCAAATATACACTTCCAACTTCCATTCATGTTGAAGGATCGCAGAAAAGCTATCTTCTGCAATATGTATTTCGGAAATACATTGACTGTCGTCTGCCCGGTGGGCACTTTGGAAACTCTTAAATTTTGAACAAATACTTGTTAATATTGATTATGTAATCGATTACACTACAATCATAAAAAAAATGCCACTGAAGCTGTTTATTTGATTTGATAGCTATTTCTAATCTGTTCTTAATGAACTAATTATACCATTGTTTAGTTTCGTTGGTCAATATAAAATCCATATTTCTCCATAATTCTCTGGCTTTCTTTCCTGCTATTACTTTATCTCTTCTGCAAATTTAATGAATGAGCTGGCAAAGATGGGTGTTCTGCGCGATGCTGTCCCATTCTCCGTGGAATTTAGCATCCATCCACATTAATGGTAAATTATATTTTTTAAGCTATACTTGTAGACTTTATTTTTTTTCGGTTTCACGTTCCAGGGCTATAATAAGGGAAGGGATTTGCTTGTAGCCCTTGATGCGCCTGAATCCCCTCTCTGCCTCCATGAACCCTGCGGCTGCCTGCCTAAGGGCTGTCTCGCCGCTATTGAAATTGGACACCCTCCGTATAACTCCAGCGCAAGCCGAGTTCGCCGGCTCGATCGGGTTTGCCGGGCATACAGCCGCCCTCAGCAGCCCTGGGATTTCTAGGCGCGCCACTGCCAAGGTTTCCGCGGCTGAGGGGTATCTCATATCTAGATAAGCCGCTATGTTCTCGAGGCACGAAAGAGCCTCATTGTATTCAAACTCCATATATGCCAAGCTAAGGCGCTTTGCAACCTCGCTTTTCCCGGATTCTGGAAGGTGGCCAAGGACATTGCGCTTCTTGTGCGCCTGGCATCCCTGGACAACCGCCTTGTCCCCGAAAGTGTCATTTATCGCCTTGGCAAGGGCTTTGCCGCCGTCTATGGCACATAGCCTTGGCTCGCCCGGGTCCAAGCCCCCTTCCAACCAAATCCGCCAGCAGCCCTTTCACAACTGTGCTGTTTCCAGAGCCGCCCTCCACAATGCCCAGCATTTGCTTTGTGCCGTCTGCCCTGGTCCCCATTGCAGCCACAATGGTTATTTTTCCTAACTGCATCCCGTCGAGCATAAGCGCTGGATATCCGCCAAATATTTTGCGGCTGAAGAATCCCCCATTGCTGTTTTCATGCCTTCCTTGAACCTTCGCGCCACCTCGCTTTTGCTCGTGTTGGACTCGTTTGCGGCTGGCCCTGCCTGCTCTGTGCGCACATATTTGCGGCAGCTGGCGCCGGCAAGCAGCCTTGAGGGCGCTGCATCATCCAGCGGGTCTTCCTTCTGGAAGATGGAGAGTGTGTCGAGGGCTATTTCGCCGCTGCCGTCTTTAGCGCGCACCCTGGGCTTGTCCACGGCGGCTTTCTTGCCCCCCATGGCAACCTTTGTCTGCTCCTTGCCGTGGCGGTATGCAATCCTGTCTTTGTCGTGCTTGCCTTTTTCGCCTGCAAGATCGCCAACTTCATTTTCCATTAGCTGGACGATCACATCCAATCCAATCTCCAGCGACAATGCCAGCAGCCCCTGGCTTGCTTTCTCGATGACCGCCTCTTGGTCAATTACTTGCACAACTGGCTTGACTGGCTTGCTTTCTTTCTGGTATGCTCCCATTATAGCAGCTCCATTTCATATAGTATTTTTTGTTTCGTAACACAATTATACCATAGTGGATGGAGCTGTGTTTTTGTTTTGAAATTCTACGAAGCTTGGGACATCATCGTTCTGCGAAACCTTGGAGGTTTTGCTGACCACGAATCCTTGGGTTTAGCCGAAACAGCCGCTACAGCAAACGCACCAATGGATTGAAAGCTGATCCGATCCCAATAACGGATTCCAGAGCTCGGTTCACTATTCATCGCTACCTGTTTCAGGATATATATCCTTGGGCGACTTTTCAAATCCGCTCAATTCCCTAGAGGGGGAGGTTCAAAGCCCGATGGATATTCCTCAAGGCTGCTCTTTCCATAACAGATGCTCCCAGTGTGTTGAACGTTATCGGAGTGAACGGCCAAAGTTGCGAGCCATTGCTTCTGACCATCAGATTGCTTGCCATTTATTTAATGTATAGGAGGAGGCTGCCTCATGTATTTGTGTGAGCCATAAGGGATTTGATGTGTATGTCGAGAGGCATATCATTCGAGGTCGATGGCAGGCAGATTACTCGCACTTATCTCATTGCCAAGAGCAGGGATAGCTGAGCTCGCATCCCCTTTGTAGACAGCATGGACACCTCCAAGTGCTGGGAGAGCTTCAGCAGCCTTGGCAGGTGCCTAAGAGGCTTACTGGGCTTTGGATTATGCCTAGATGCAAAATATCAAGCTTACAGAGTTTTTACCACTTACTCTGGGGATATGTCTTGCTTGTCAATAACAAACTGTTCACTACTTCACATTGTGTGCCAAGCAACGCTGTAACGCCTTTTCAACAAGTCGGGATATTATGTGATTTGAATGTGGCGCAGGTTGCTGCTTGTGCCACATTTTCCCAGCTTTAGCGCATTATACGAAGTGGCTGACTCCCATGTCCTCAAGCACCTCACTTGCTAGGAGTGATGTGCCTATTTGGCGCATGCTGTTTTAGGCAGATAAGAACGAGACTACCGCTCTCGATTTAATGGGAGGTTCCAAAATATACGAATTGGGAATCCCTGTTTCAAGCTTAGCCTTGCACTTGACATTGAAGAGCTTGCCCGACATTCGAAAGCTCTGGCTGCATCGCTTATGTCTATTTGCTCCTCGCTTTGTGTGCATGCACATTTCACCGCATTTCATCGAAATAGTTTCAGAAAATTCTGTAAAAATAAATAAAAAAAGAAGCACCAAACTTGGCACTTCTATTTTAGATAATGAATGTCAATGTTGTTTATTTGTTTATTGCTCTTTTCTTCATGGATACAAATACTGTTCCAGCAACACTTGTCAGTGCCATTGAGCTCCAAAGGGCAATGTTCGAAAAGTCAGCTGTTTTTGGGTTATCTGTCTTTTTGGGTGCACATTTGTTGAACTTGTAGTTGTTGCCTTTGTAGGAAGTGCCACGTCTGTAATTATTGCCATGACCAAAGTTTCCATAGCCACGACCAAAGTTGTCATAGCCACGACCAAAGTTTCCATAGCCACGACCAAAGCCACCATAGACTCTTGCTGTCATAGCAAATACTGGCGCTGCTAATGTGATTGCTACCAATAATGCCAATAGAATTGCTGCGATTCTCTTGTTAAGTTTCATTATACTTCTCCTTTATTTTGGTTCGTCTCTAACAAAATTCGAACCTAAATTTAATTTCATTATAATCACGTTAACACCAATTGTAAAGGAAAAGATAGCTTAAAATGAAAATGTTAATACTTTAGTTTTCAAACAGTCTAATCTTAAAATAATATAATTAACTTGTCCAGCCTATCTATTTTGTGTATTTAACGAACATTTTCCTTCACATTTATTAGCAGCGATTTTTTCATACACATCAGTAGGAAAGCAATTCAACATTCAATGGTTTTACTTTGCTTGACAAATACTGCACTTAGAATAGTTGGAGTTCCAACTTGTCATGATTTATTCCCTAATCGCGCCAACTCAGTAATGCATCCCAACTCACAAGAAAACACTCCATGTGATTTATCGTCAAGAATATTAAAACCTGCGTCGATACTCGCGCTCTGTGGTGTATTATGGAATTGATCGACAATATCATGTATTTGGAGGGCATACCAACTGTTAGTAAAAATGATTAACTACAAAAAGGCTACAGCGATTTTTTTAGGAGTGCTTGTTGCGATCTGTGCATTCACAGGCTGTAAAGGCGGGGGGGCGAATGGCAACGGGGGCACAACACAAGAAGAATTCTCTATTAAGTCGCTAGAGGCTGCAATCGATGATAACTTGGCTGCAGGCCTTGCAGGAGTAGAGCCAGTTGCAGAATTAATTGAGGCGCATGAAGGCGCTATAAGCGATGAGGCGTATATGATGTTTAGTTATTACCTGGATATCGTTGCCTATGAAACAACTATGGATGTGTTTGAAGGAACTGCGGAAGAGCCGGAAGACCTTGGTGTATTCTTTGCGCCTTCTTATCCAGAGGGAACCTATGAGGTGGTTGTTGATGAAGCATATCTGGCAAGCTTTTTTAGGGGACATGCTTCAGAAGCAGCAGAGGATTATGGGAAGCTTATTGGGTCAAATGCATTTATTGCCAGCTATAGTGATCTCTCAAAGCTAATTCTAGAGTGGGAAGCTTTCGAGGCTAAAAATCCTGAGTTTATGGCTTTGGAGAAAAGTGTTGGCTCTGCGATGTCAAAGAAAGGCAAAGGCAAATGGGAGTATTTTGATTTTGGAGAGGCAAGGTCAATGTCACTGTTGAAGCTCTATTTAATTGGCAATGAGTTGTCGCCATTGACAGATGATGAAACAGGGACAAAACTAAGAGAAGACTTGCGTCTCAGCTATGAGGCTGACCTTGAGAATGCAACATGGAAAGCTAGCAGCTACTTTGGCATACTTGATGAAGTATACAAAATCTGGAGTGATGCTGAGTTCAAAAACTCTAGTGGCCGGACTGATGAGATCACAGGAGTTTTTCCAAAGTAGAAATACGAAAAGCATTCGCCAAAGCAGTGGCTACTGCCAAAATATCTTTTCCTGAAAAATCATAAAGACTATGTAAAAATTGGTGGGTAGAACGAGTTATTCTATCCAGCAATTTTTTTTATGTGTTCGACATTGGCACAATATGTCGAGTTAACGAGGTTGTAAAAAGCCAAATGCTCTCTTGATAACAGGGAGAACGGCAAAACCAAGCACACGGAGCTTGGCAGGATCACAGGGTTCGGCTACGACAAGCCGAAGTTAATCTTAGCCGCGCTCCAAGGATGTAGTGCCCACATCTGGGTTCAAGATAGAATACTCCAGGGAATGCGGCGCATGCAAAGCTATATTGGACCATGCAAAAGAGCTTGGCCTGGACAAGATGATATACTCGCGCACAAGCGAGCATTGGGCAAAATGCGCGCTTGCGATGGCCATCGGGCTCCTGGCTTGCCCTGGAAGCAGCAAGCTTTCCCTACCGCACTGCGGCGCGCACAGCGCGCTCTGGAAAATATGCGGCGTGGGCTGGATTTGGAGACACACTGCTACGGGCCGGTGGACAAGCTCCTCGCCAGGCAAGGAAAGATACGGAAAGCCCTCGCAAGCAAGCGCCTAGGAGAGGGCTGCCTGGTTCTTTACGACATAACCAGCAGTTGCATGGAAGGCTGTCAGGCGCATGAAGACAGAATGGCTGGATATGATTTCTTCCACAAGCCAGATCCCAGGATCGAGCGCCATGAATTCATATGCATGCTGGCCTGCTACCTGATGTGGCACATGGACCAAAGGCTCCAGCCCTTGAATGCGCAAGACGGGGTTGGCGGGAAACGGAAGTACACGTTCGGCTGCGTTATTGAGTCGCTGAAAGCCATCTGCGAAAACATTGTCTCAATCGAGAGCGTGCCAGTCCCTGTGGTTACTGCGCCGAACAGCGAGCAGGAGTTCATTCTGTTCCTTCTGGAGAACCTTGCCTAGAGATATAGCCATACACTTGAAATTCTCAAAATGCTGACAATGGTTTGCCATGCGTTGTTCAAGTCGTTTTTATTTCAGAAGATCCGTTTATATTATCTTTGTTCATTGTTCTGATAGGCGCAATAGACGTTCTCGAAAGAACTGAAATGCCATGTGAATGAGAAACTTGTCATCAGAAGGCTTTTTCAAAAAGGAAATTATCAAGCTTTAGCAATCAAACCGTGGATGTGAAAGCATAGTGGGAAAGAGCTTTAGATTATGGAGAAATATGGATTTTTTTGTATTGAATGCAATCAAGCAATGATATAATTGGTTTATTAAGAACATATTAGAAATTATTGCCAAATAATAACATCGATATCGAATTTTGAACGAGGAGATAAACTGCTGCTTCTAATGTAAACGTTTACATTGCATTAAATTGGTGTTTATTCAAAGTTAGGAGATGATTAATAATTAGATACTTATATATACAGACAATACTTGCAAATGAAAAGGTATACATATAATAAAAACAAGAGGAGAATCAAAAAATGAAAAAAAGGGTATTTACTTTATTTCTCGCAATAATTATGGCTCTATACATTATTGCTCCAGTTGCTGTAACCACGCAGGCAGCGACAGTGCCCCAACCCTACTCGATCAGAGTGGTAGTGGCGGCGGGGAGCGCCATCACCAACAGGGCGGAGTTCTACACGACAGGCAACGCGACAGTCCAGAGCGCAAGCCTTGCCTCTGGCAGCGACCCGGCGCTGTACAACTCGGCAGGCTCGAGGATCGCAGACGACGAGGCGGGCGCAAGCCACTTCAGGTACTCGACGGTTTCCGGAACCCGCTACTACGCGGGAACCTACGGCAACACCGCCGCGTCGTACACGATCACATCCACAGCTCCGATAACGCTGGTTCGGAACGGCTCTGGCGGCACAACAAATAATGATTTCGCTCGAGAAGTTTTTAGGTTAACTAACATAGAAAGAGCAAATAATGGGTTGAGAGCCCTGATATGGGATGACAGATTAGCTTCTGCGGCACAAAAACACAGTGCAGATATGGCTCGAAACAACAACATGAGCCACACTGGCTCTGATGGCTCAAGTATGGATCAAAGAATCAGCAGGGAAGGCTTCAGTTGGAGCTATTGTGGGGAGAATGTTGCTTGGAATCAACGGACACCGCAGGAAGTTGTCCAAGCGTGGATGAATTCGCCAGGACACAGAGCGAATATCTTAAGCAGCAATTTCACACACTTAGGCGTCGGTTTTGACAGTTACTATTGGACGCAAAACTTTGCGACTCCTCGATAAGACGTTAGGATACAGCTGCTCTGCTACACTTCAGCGTGCACGGCAGTATATCGCTGATTAGCCTATACTTTCTTCAGTGTTTACTGGATAGGACTAATCTTGACTGCAAACTGTAGAACGCAGCATTAGGGCATTTGTCCTTTGGTTCCATATAGTGTTGAATAACGTAGCAGTGTGCCACTGAATACTTGGCTCATTGACCGGGCATGTATCCAAATTGCACACTGCTAGAACCGTTTCAAGCTTCTTATGAGGCGATTAAACTAGTGGAAACAAAACGCCGATTTTAGAAAATAAGTGTAAAATGCTAAATGGGTGTATTGAAAGAGTCGTTATCCATGAGTGTGGCCTCAAAGTAAAATTGACTCACTCGAACGTTAGAAATGCATCTGAACTTCATATGCGAGTGCAGGACGCATATAATTGTGTAAAAGAAATAGCGTTTAGGGAGGTTGGCTAAACAGAAAAACATTAGTGCACGAAACAAAAAAAGTGACAGGCCCGGTATGATGATAAAGCTGCCCTCTCTAATGAAGGTTACAACCATTGGGCAAATGCGATTGCCACATAAAACTAATCCAGTGGAATCTGACAGGTTTGCGTCCATCAATAGCATCAAATTCGTGATGGTCAGAAGCTATAAGCTCGCCGCCAGTTACTATGGCTTATGTCAAAGCAAAAAAACCGTTATCCGTTAAAGATATTTTGCTAGAAGCTTTCAAGCGTGCGGATTCTACAAAAAATCTTGTCAGTTATTTCAGCTCAAATCACTATGGGAAGTTTTTTTATCGTAGCTATTTTTAACCGTTCCCGGTTCGTCCTATTAGAAAGCAATCATTGCGCAAGCATCGACTACATAGATACCGCTCATCGGTCAAGTTCCTTGTCAGCGTGTTTGCGTTCCATAAATTGATCGAGAGACATTTCTAGATAAGAAAATACGATATTATAGACCTGCGTAATCTTTGCAAAAAAGCCTATGTATGATGCCGCAAAAAAAGCCGGAACGAAGAAAAAAAGCATTTAGACACAAGCCGCGCCAATTTCCCAGCGGCAAAGGTGGCTATGGTTCTATGGATCGAGCAGCTGCAAAGCACAGCAGCTTGCCCAAAGCCGCCATCGAAAGAGGCTGCCTGTTGGAGAGTGGACAAACTACTCATGAATAAGCAACAGGTCAGCTAAAAAAAATCAAATATAAATGAACTTTATTAATCAGAGCGTGGAAGTGAAAGAGAGAGTTTGTAAAAAGATAGCCCAAATTGTTTAATGTCTGGCATTTGGTATATGGCTATTGGTTGAATGATAAGGGCCGCAAAAACATATAAAGTTCATGTAAGAGAATCTGAAGGGAAATTGAAATTCCAATGGCTAAAACATTTATATGCCGGGGATGGCGACTTGCACTCCTGCTCGTATGAGGTAGTGAAGACGGGAATTTTTCATCTTCTGGAATATAACAGTCACATGGTATTTTTGCAATTGTCAAGCGTTTCAAAATATCTAGATTCAGAGAAGCCTTTTGTTAATGGATAGATGATTCCGGCTGTTTCCAAGCGACAAGTTCTACAAGAGACTAAGGCAGGAATACCCATAGTTGCTTGTGTGCTATTGATAATGTGCATTATTAAATTAAAAGAAAATAAGTTGATAATGTCTGACAAAAAATATGGCAATTCTCTTAATTTATACAAAGAAGTTAAGTTATAATATAACGATTTAATTGTGTTTTCTGAATATCGTCTTGACATATTGACCATAATTCACTATAATAAAAGTAAACGATTACATTTAGTTAAGGAGAAAGAATGAGAACAAAGAAGATTTTACTGTGCCTTGTTGCTGTATTAATCGTAACTTCACTAATTGCCTCGCCAGTGTTTGCTGCGCGCAACACAAGGAGAACAAGGCCATCCAGAAACTACAGGACAATGTATAATCGGCCAGCCAGGAGATTTGATGACAGACGAGACAGGAGGCTTGTCGCGAAACCAGCTAACAAGCCCGTAGCAAAAGTAATCCCAAGAACCGTAAAACCTTACAGAACATCGTCAAGGCCAGTTCTGAGAAACCCAAGGCAAGCATCACCAGTTAGAAGGCCAGCAACACCAAGGCAAAATGTACGGGTTGTAGTGTATGCTCCAGCCACAAGAGGCCGGGTGATAGCGTGGGGGACTGGATTCGTGACTGTTGGACCGTTCAGAGGAAGATAACAGCGACAAATAATTATCAATCACCAGACAAACCAGTAACTAAGTAACGTGTTATAGGTAACCGTTCCCCAAAAATTCACTAGGGGAACGGTTTTTCGTTTGAGTGCTTGCTCCAGATTATTTGCAATTCTGTTTGGTCAGAACCCCACTTAGCAAGCATCCCAGACCGCTTCCCAGCAGCTTCTGCCAATTGCTGCAGGCTTTATTGCATACCATAATACAGCTTGAAGCCTATATAATGCTATGTTATACTTAAAATCACTGGTGTCTCTTGCTCTCCATGCTAATCCATTGCCAAGATATATCGTCTATGCCAGAGAAACTTGGAGGAATCGATCTCTTCCATCGTTACAATTCTCCACTTTTTTTCCTTAAAAATGCCAAAAAGCGAACAAAACAAATACAAGCAAATGCATCTCGTGGTATTCTAAGAGTGTCTTGGCCTGTACGCCAAGCCAAAAGGGAAAG
Organism: Eubacteriaceae bacterium; assembly: GCA_009782875.1. Lineage (GTDB taxonomy): Bacteria > Bacillota > Clostridia > Eubacteriales > Anaerofustaceae > WRIE01. Next base: position 23,195 of record WRIE01000036.1, read on the forward strand.
CCGCTATTGCTGGTTGGACAGGCATACGCATGTATAAAGGCGTTGCCGTCCGCCATTTGAGAAACATGACCAAAATACCAATAACAATTGATAAAAAACAAGACGGAAACAGAGGAGACATGCCTTGGATTTTGCCGCTGAATTAATGAAATTGCTAGAAGCCGAAGAGCTTCCCCCGACAGATCCCCTAGTAGAGCTCGCACAATCCCAGGGTGGAGAAGATAAGGAGCTGGAAAAGACGCTCCTCCAGAAGAATGATGATATATCCCTTCAAATAGAAGAAATCTACGACATTATCAAAGAAGCTGATGAGAACTCCAAAGAGCTTAAAGCTGCCGCGAAAAGAGAAAACTCACTAATTGCAGCCATTATCGCTTCAGGAGACCTGCTTGACAACGTCCTGCACTACCTTCGCGGACTTGGCGAGGACGACGCCAATATCATTTCTTCCCAAAGGGACATTGCCTTAGCGAGCTGCGATATAGAGCGGCTAGGTGTCCCTGGCGAGCGTCTCGATCCCCGTTTTCATACAGTAGGGGATGGGGAGTTCTCTGAAATGCCCTTTGAAACTGTTACACAGGTGTTGGATAGCGGCTATGTATACCGCGGCAAAGTCCTCAGAAAAGCAACTGTAGTGATCAGCAAGGGGGAAGAGCCAGTTATAGCCTTTAAGGATACTATTGATGCCGATAGTGGTCTTATTGATGGTTTAGAAGGAATTGGAGTCGTCAACGGAGAGAGCCAAGATATCCAAGCTTTGATTGGCGATTTCGAGCTTGATATTGAGCACGGAGCTGTTGATGGCGAACGCGTCGACACAAAAGGAAGCTCAATAGATAATACAAGCCTGCCGGATGATGGATCCCCAGGCACTCGAGCGGTGTTGGTCAAAACTGTAATACCGCCAGCGTTGCTGGATTCAATCCAGGCAAGAGCTGTAAAGTTTCTAAGAATATTCAAAAAAAAGAAAAAGATGAAATAATAGTCGAGGATATATGATTGTAGGCATTGATTTAGGGACGAGCACCTCAGAAGTCTCTTATGTAAACGAAGATGGGGAAGTAATAGTTATTCCCAATGAAGAAGGCGAAATAACCATACCTTCTGTTGTCCACTTTAGGGAAAACGGGTCTTCAATCGTAGGCACTGAAGCCAGGGAATACCTCTTTACACGCCCTGATTCCACCTTCATGGAAATTAAACGCAAATTCGGCACTGACGAGAAGTTAAAGGCGCATGGAAAATCTTTAGCCCCAGAGGAGATCCAGGCGCATATCCTCCGTTATCTTGCGGATTGCGCAGAGGACTACACCGACCAAGAAGTCACAGGCGCAGTTATCACAGTGCCCGCTTACTTTACCGATGTGCAGCGCAGGCAAACCATCCAAGCCGGCGTATTGGCAGGGCTAAAAGTCGAGCGTGTAATCAACGAACCTACAGCCGCCGCCCTTGACTACGGCCTCTCCAATTTGGATGAATGCGAATACTTGCTTGTGTATGACTTTGGGGGGGGCACCTTGGATGTGACTGTCCTGGAGCTCTTCGAAGGCGTAATCGATGTAAAGTCCAGTTATGGCAACAGCCAGCTTGGAGGCAAAGACTTCGATGAGGTGCTGATGAAACACATCGCAGGCAAAAGCTATAAAGCTATAATGGAAGATCCAAGGGCTCAAATGAGGTTAAAGCAAGCGGCAATGGATGTCAAGATCGCTTTGTCAAGCGAGGAGTCTGCAAAGGCAAGCCTTCCATTGATATTGGGTTCTATGACAATCGATATGACTGTCACCCGCAAGGAATTCGAGCAGTTGATAGCGCCTTTGGTAGAGTCTACCGGAGAGCAAATCAACACTGCCCTTTCTGATGCCGGGTTGGCAGCTTCTGATTTGCAAAAAATCCTTCTAGTCGGAGGCACAACCAGGATTCCCTATGTCAGGCAGTTTGTAGAGGAAAAGCTCGGCATAATCCCAAACGCGGCCGATTCGCCAGAGTTGATGGTAGCCCGTGGCGCCGCTATACAAGCAGCTGTCCTGGAAGGGGTGATCCCGGAAGAAAAGAGTGTAATCCTGGCTGATGTTTGCCCATTTTCCTTGGGGTTGAAAATTGTGTCAGATTCAGGGATGGTTGTAGACAAATTGATACCAAAGAATGTGACAATCCCCTATGAGCAAAGCAAGGTCTATACTGCTATGTACATATACCAATATGCGATTGACATACAAGTGTACCAAGGCGAGTCAAAAAACTACCAAGAGGATACAATGATTGGAAGCGTTTTGTTGAGCAACCTGCCTCAAAGGCGCAATGAGCGTGCTGAAGCCGAGGTTACTTTCGCATATGACACCAATGGCATACTTAATGTCAAAGCGAGGGCTTTAGGCAATGACAAAACTGTCTCGACTGAGATTGACGTCAATAATGTCGAGTTTGAAAAACGCGCTCCTGTCAAACTCGCTGAATGGGAAAAGGCAAAGGGCGCAAATAAATATAGGCCTCTTATTAGAAAGGCGAATAAGGAGATCGAGGATTTCGTGGGAACCAGCCTCTTCATCACTAGCCCAATGTATTTAATTGCTGACGAAATTGATAACCTGAAGGCCGATTTGATACTGGGTGACACAGACAGCGCAGATTCACGTTCAGAGACGATTAAAAATCTTTTGGAAAAATTGGATTCGTTGGATTTAGACTTTTTTGATGTTGAAGATGACGACGATGATGATTTCAGATTCCCGTTTTGATGGGGTATTATAGAGCTGCTTTGGCAGCGGCAAATGCTGGAAACCTCACCGGCGCCCTGCGTTTAGCCCGCCTTTCAATTGCCTTTGGCGAAGAGGCGGAAAACGCGCCGAGGCTCATTGAAATCATCAGCGGCAGAATGGGGGCAAACAGCATGTCCGGTCCGGAGTGGGGCAAGCTGCGCACCTTGGCAGAAGGACAGAAGTATATGCGGGCTCAATTTGTCAAGCTGCCCGAGTCCGTGGCTGCCTATAATGCGAAAGGCCTCATATATGCCCAGCTAGGTTTTACGAAGGCAGCTATCAAGCAGTTTTGCAAGGCGCTGGCTATGGATACAGGCAACATCCTGGCAAAGCAGGCTCTTGGCGAGTTGGGATATTTATAGAAAAGTAAGGTGCAATCGTGAGTTATTATACTGAGCTTGAAATTGAGCACACAGCTACCCAAGATGAAATTAAAAGGGCGTATTTCAAACTCGCCCGAAAACACACGCCGGATAAAGATCCTGTGGCATTTATGCGCATCAGGCAAGCATATGAGACCCTTTTTGAGACAGGCAAACGCGCTGCATATGACGAAGAGCTCTCTCGCGTATTGCATCTGCCTGAGAATGCTGCCAGCTTGATTTTGGAAGCAGAGCGCATGATTGAAAAAAATTTGTATGGCGACAGCATTTCAATGTTGGAACGCGAATTAAATGCGTTCAAAAAAGATGAAGCTGCATTTGACGCTATCCAATTTGTGCTTGGCAAATCTTATATGGAGTCTGGAAAAACCGGAAAAGCAGTCAAAATAGCTGAAAAGTTGGCAAAAAAGTATCCAGAGAATGTGGACTATGTCAAATTTGCTGTTACTGCTTGCGATGAACGAGGCTGGACAAATAAGAGCCAAGAGTATAAATCGATGCTCGATCATTTGAGCCATGGCGACGAGTTGTTCTATATTGATTATATTGATCGAAATCCTACAGAGATTACTCCAGACAAAATTGGCGAAATGATTGTCGATGTCGAAAAAAATGGAAAGAAAGCCCCGCTGCTGTGTATGGTAGCCTTCAGCCAGCGTTTCCTGATTAAAGGGCTAGCTAGCATGATCGAAGATATGAGCGGCGCAAGTGGTTTGGACTTTTCCAAGTTGGGCGTTGGCGAGTTGGACAGCGGCAGCCAATGGAATAAAGTGGAGTTCCTGGCGCAAAAACTTGTGGAGCACACAGTAGGTGTTGAAGCAAGCAAAAAAGGCGAATTGAGGCATTTCTTGGTCAATAGTATTTTAACCTTGATTCATGCTAGAGAGTCATATTCGCTCCTTCCGTATATTGACACAACGATCCAGAATCTCGGTTTGGAAGACATTTTTGATACTATCCAATATAAAATCAACTTATTCTGCTATGAAGCTTTACTGGCAGTGGAGGCCGGGCTTCCGAAAGCGCTTGCTGCAATAGCTGTTTTAAAATACTGTTCTGAATGCGAATTGTTTGACAAAGACGAGAAACAAGAGTTTCTTGAATCCATGGCTTCCTTTGAGCTTGCGATATTGATGCAGCGGGTATGGTACAAACCACATTTTACGCGTTTTAAAAATGACTTCCAAAAAATGTACAAGCAAGTTGCGAAATTTGTCGATTCAACAATTAAATATAGCGACAATAAAGTTTTGGACGAGATAAACCGCCGGATGACTAGGCTTATAGGTGTGGACTATTTCTTTACCTTGGATTGGCTTGGCGAAGACGACGATTTCGGTATAGCGCCGGAAACAGATATTGTATTTGTCGAGGAGTCTTCTATGCGCCCTGTATCCCGCAATGCGCCATGCCCGTGCGGAAGTGGAAAGAAATATAAACGTTGCTGTGGCAAGTAGCATAGCAATTTGTGAATAACAACGGGAATGTGGATTATAAATAGCATTTTGACTTGTTGACAGCCTTGATGTGCCAAGGCTGTTTTTTTTGTGTGCCCGGCATGGGCAACAGCTTGGCGGTGAAAGTCCGCTACAGGCTTTGCAGTGGGAACTGTTAGCCAATGGCAAGGGTGCCCGCCGCGAGGCGGGATCTGAAGGAAGCCGGAGGCAAAACCCTGGCCCGGCGAACAGAAACTGCATATAAGGCACATTTGGGGCGGGTGAGCCTGCAAAAGAAGGCAAAGCCCAACACTGCACAAACCCCATAGTGTAAATGCAGCGGGTGGATGGGGGGAAAGCGGTTGCCCTTACCCGGGGAGATCCCAGGGGGCTGTATGGTGCGGAGCAAATTAGTGCAGACCGCCGCGCCGCCGAATTGAACCGGCGCAAACGGGATAGGATCCCGCATACAGAAGGGGCGCAGTGATGTGTCCTGAACCTGGGAAGTCAGCAGAAGCCATAGTACTTGGGCGCCGCCCAAGGAAGGGCTGAACGGTCTTAGCCAATTAATCTACAAGTAGGAAGGGAGGCGCACAGAATGCAGAATACTGGGCACAGAAGTGGCTCAGGCTGCCCGCCAGAGGATAGGATGGAAGCCGAAGGGCTGCCGGGAGCGCAGAGCGCCGACAAGGCGAAAGAAGAGGAAAGAGGCGGTGCAGGCAATAGCCTTATTGTGCAGGTTGCCAGGAAGTCGAGCTTATTGGCAGCATACAAGAAGGTTCGAGCCAACAGAGGCGCGCCAGGAATCGACGGGATGACCGTCGACGCAGCGCGCGGCTACTTGAATGAGCATTGGAGGGAAATAGCAGAATCGCTTATAAACGGCACCTATAAGCCCCAGCCTGTGAGGAGGGTAAACATACCAAAGCCGGATGGCGGCACAAGGGCGCTAGGCATTCCGTGCGTGGTCGACCGCGTGGTCGCCCAGTCGCTAGCCCAAGCGCTAGAGCCGATATTTGAGCCGGGGTTCTCGGACTCCAGCTATGGCTTCAGACCGGGGCGCAGCGCGCACCAGGCTATCTCCAAAGCAAAAGAGTATGTCCAGGAAGGCTACACGCGCGTAGTCGACATCGACCTGGCAAAGTACTTTGACACCATCAACCACGACATACTAATGGATATGGTGATGGACAAGGTTAAAGACAGGAAGGCTATCAAGCTCATAAGGGCATTCCTGAAAGGCGGCGCAATGGAAGGGGGCTTATTGTCGGAGACTGACGAGGGCTCCCCCCAGGGCTCGCCCCTGTCGCCCATACTTTCGAACGTCTATCTAACACGCTTTGACCAATGGCTTGAAGCTAGGGGGCACCGCTTTGTGCGTTACGCAGACGACTGCAACATCTACCTCAAAAGCCAGAGGGCGGCGGAGAGGGTCATGGCGAACAGCGTAGAGTTCCTTGAAGGAAAGAGGATGAAACTGACCGTGAACAGGGAGAAAAGCCAGATTGGCAGCCCTTTTCGCCTGAAGTTCCTCGGGTTTTCCATGTACAGGCTCAATGGCAAAGCAGCAATCAGGATCCACGCCAAAACCATCAATAGGCTCAAACAGAAAATCCGCGCCATAACCAAGCGGAACCGGGGGCGCAGCTTCGATGCCATCGCCGCTGAGCTAAAACAGTATACCGATGGCTGGCTCAACTACTATGGGATAGCAGACAGCCGCTCCGTGATAGGCATGATCAACAAGTGGATCCGCAGAAGGCTTAGAATGTACATTTGGAAACAGTGGAAAACTGTCAAGAAGCGCCATAAGAGCCTGCTGGCGCTCGGCGCAACAAAACAGGAAGCATGGAAATGGGCTAACACCAGCAAAAGCTACTGGAGAACTTCCGGCAGCCAGATACTCCAAACAACCATAACCAATGAAATCCTGGAAAGAAGGGGCTACTCAGACATGCTCAAGAAGTACGACTCTGTGCACTTAAAATTCCGAACCGCCTAGTACCGAACGGTATGCTAGGGTGGTGTGAGAGGACGGGGAAGGCGACTTCCCCTCCTACTCGATTTTTGCATCCGCTGCCAGTTTGTTTCCCATATCGAGCAGGTGGCTCTATAACTAGGTTGATTTGTTAATAAGGGTGATTTTCCAGAACGGTTTTGCTTCGCTCGCCCAGCCAGCTGTTGGCGATTCGTTATCAGCTGTTTTTGGGCGCACAAGAACAAGGCAAGCTTGCCCTGCCGTTCCAGCCCACATTCCATCTGCTAAATCCGGCTAGTTCAAGAGGCTCTCGACTGAAAAGCCCATCAATGCGAGGAGGGTTGACACAAAGTTCCTTGTTTTGTCGCTGGACCACGAGAAGCTGCAGCTTCCTGGCCCCTCGCGGATATAGGCGCAGTTGAACGAGTGCTCATAAAACAGCTTGTATGTCGGGCTTTTCAGCTTCCTGCCGCCCCATCCAACCATCAAATCCTCTCCAGGGCTCTCTTCCTCATGCTTTTCAAGCCCGCGCCTGAGAAGCAGCTGAACTATCGCCCTCACCAAAAGCGAAAAGGACAGGACCATCAAAAGGGCCTCTATCCTCCCAGGCGACTCCAAGTAGATGACAGAGGCAAGCTGGGGCTCTTTTAGCATCCTGAAAGAGTTTTCGACCGCTTGCTGCCCTTTGTATATTTGAAGCAGCTCCTTGCTGCCTATATCCACAGCATTGCTCACAAGCACAAAGCATGACTCCCGCTCGATGGAATCCAGGCAAGCAGAATCGCCCCTTTCGATGCCATTGACCTTGACTGTATATTTTTCGGTTGTTGATATGGGGGTTGCCCCGGCTTTGCGGCGCCCCCTGGCCCATTTCTTAATGACCGTTTTTACAACACTCGCGTCGATCGTGTGCAATTCCGCCGCTTTCATTGCCTTGAAGCGCCCAATCTCAAGCAGGGCGTCAGCCTCGCACTTGAACTCTTTGCTCTCCATCGCCTTCGCCAGCGGCTTCAAAGCCTCGTCTTTTTTGCCAAGGGCGCGCTGCGCGCCCTCTGCCTTGCTGGTTGAGTGGAGCACGACCACCCTCATCGGGCGCCCGCAGACTGGCTCTATGAAAGAGGCTGCCTTGTAGGATGTGGCGTTTTTGCTTTCACTGAGCGGTCCGATGCCCTCCCATGCCCCTCCGGACAAAGCCCTGGAAATGGCCCTGTGCTCTAGCTTGTCGTCAAAGCTGGCGGGGCAGCGCGAAACGAACCTTGGTCCGCTTTTCCCCAGTTCTGACACGATGTCCTCAACCATCAGCTTGCTGTCAGCCACATAAATAGCGTCCGCATAATGCCCGCTGCCCTGCAGCTCGCGCAGGTAGCCCAGCGCCACCCTGTTCCACTCGACATCTGATGTTGCGCCGTCCAAAGAGTCGCATACAATTGGGATCCCATGCTCATTCGTTATTTTCCCGATGACAACTTGCTTGCATTTGGGGCGGTTGTCTTTGTTGTAGCCCTGCTCGATTTTCAGTGCGCTAGCGCCTTCTTCCTCCCCAAAACCGTCGTAGTCGCCATAGAAAGATATGGTCGAGGCGTCTGGCTGCGCCCTTCCGGCCGGTATGTCATAAAGCTGGAAAGCCGAGAAAGCCAGCTGCTGGAAAATGGAGTTGGGGCCGCTCTCGCCAATGCGCTCCAACGCCCTACCCAAGCTGAAAGAGCCCAGCGCGCTTGCCGCCCCTTCCTCCAGCAAAAAATCAAGGTCGTGCCCGGACAGCCTTTCCGGGATCTTTGTGAGCGGCGAGCGCATGTCCGTAAATGTTGACAGGGCGATCGCTTTTGCATGGAGGCCTGGGCTTAGCAGCCATCTCGACGGGTCCCATTCAATGGCTTTGTTGACCATATCAACAAAGCCTATCTCGTCAATGATTTTGCTGGCCAAAGCCATCACCATTGGTATTTCCTTCTTTGCTTCGCGGACCGGCCTGTCTTCACAAGCTCCATTCTTATGGTAATCTAGGAGGAGGGAAAACCCTCTTAAAGGCTGCTATTGCCCATAATGGGTTCGGCACTGTGAAATCTCGATGCCTGCGTTTGTTATGCGGTAAACCAAGCGGTTTTTTTTATCGATGCGCCGGCTCCACCAGCCAGCCAGGTTATGCTTGAGGGGCTCGGGCTTGCCGATCCCGGCATTGCCGTTCCTGTCAATGTCTTTTATGAGCGAATTAATGCGGGCAACCATTTTTTTGTCCTTGTCCTGCCAATACAAATAGTCGTCCCATGCCTCGTCAGACCATGTCTTATTCATCGGCCAGCTCAATGAGGCCATGCTCTGTGCCTAGCCCTGCATCAAGCTGCTCTATGGATTTTTGCAGGCGCCTTTGGTTGGCAGGGCTATAAAAGGGGTCTTCGCCCGCCGCAATCTCGAAAGGAATCCTTTGCTCGCGGATGACAGCTTTCACAAACAGGCTAAACGCCACTGAGACGTTCAGGCCGACATCCATGCAAAACTCTTCGAAAGCCTTTCTTGAGTCATCGTCAATTTCAAAGCTCATAACAACTTGCTGTTCCAAAGCTTTCACCTCTCCTTAATGCGATATATGATCCATTATACCAAACACGCCGCAAAGCAGGCTATTTTTACTTGCAGCCCTTTGCTATTTTTGGCATGTGGCAGCGGGCTAGAGTAGCTAGGATTTTGCGCCCTGTGCGCCCCATTTTTTATACAGCGAGGGATTGCATACTGGTTTTTAGCCCCAATGCGGCGCAGCGGAGGCGATGGGCAGCATGCATTCAGCCTATAAACCGCATTCCTAAGCTATTTCTTATGTCCCCATATAATTCCGTTAAAGCGTTGTTTAATGTAATTCCAATTTTTGGAAATAGAATCTATGCGACAGCCAGGCGCCTTTTTATTTTTTACAGGCAGCCCTTTTTGCGCATGCCCTAAATTGGCGCGCAGGGAGCCTGTAGAGGGCGCAAAAATATTGCGCAGGTAAAAACATGGGCCAAGCCAAAACAGGCCAAATACAGGCATCTACGAGCCGGTTTTAGGCATTGCGCAAGCCGCGCCTGGCGGGGCTTGCGCAATGCGCCCAAAGGTCTCCCCTCCCGGGGCTGTCTTTTTTTATTTCCATCCAGCGTGCACCCCCTCCCCAGTGCGTCAGCGGCGTATCCAGCATATACAGGACAGCTTCCATTAATTGGTCCCTTATGCCAGCCAATGCCAGCCAGGCTTAGCGGTTGTTTTCTTTGTGGAAAAAAGGGCGGCAGTTATTTTAACATTGCCAAATGGCGCTGTAAAATTCGCCTTTTCCATCGCAGCGCCCCCTTGCCAAAATATGCGCCCCGCGCCGCCTAGATTTTGTTTGGGTAATCCTCCGCCCCAAAAAAGAAGCGGTAGATGTCCACGGCTTTCGCCTCCTCGTCTATTTTGTAGATGAGCACATAGTTCTTGACCGGCGCTTTGCGGTAGCCTTCCCTGGCAAGCCGCTCGTCATTGCATAGCGCATAAATGTATGGTTTTTTTTCTAGCCTGCCATAGCATTCCTGGACTGCGCCCATAAAGCTGGAGGCTGCCCCTGGCGCAAAAAGGCTGTGCTTGATATATCCAATGATCCTGCGCAGGTCGCTGTCCGCAAGGCCCGACACCCTCTTTTTATACATCGAACTCCGCGCGTATGGCCCTAAGCGACTCGTCCGCGTCCATAGCCTCCCCTGCGGCAAATTGGGCCTCGGCCGCTTCCAGCCTGGCATACACATCCAGCATATGCATCCTCTCCTCGTACATTGCGACGCTCATGATAACCATGGCCCCATACCCGTTTCTGGTGATGTAGATGGGCTCTTTCGCTTCTTCGCACATCTGCGCGATTGCGCTTGTGTTCTTAAGGTCCTTGATTGGTATAATTTTCGGCATAGCTAGCTCGCTCCTTTATTGTGGTTTTAATATGGTATTATTATACCATATTAAAGATGCGTTGCGCCAAACACACCTTCATCTTTACAGGCAGCCCTTTGCCCTGCAGGCATCCCCGGGGCCCGCGCCAAATGCCAGGCCTTATCCAGATAAAGCCTGCTGCCAGACGGCTCCGCCAGGCGCAGCTTGCGCGATGCGCCCAAAGGGCGAAGGGCTCCCCTCTGCCAACCACCCCAGAGCCTCCAACAAAGCCCCCCTCCCCAGGGCTGCAGGCATATGCCGTATTTGCTTCCATTAATTTACTGTAGGAGATGCGCACTTACGCGTTGCTTGAGCAACGCAACCAAAGGCCAAGGGCGCAGTTCAAGGGCAGGGCTGGATGGCGGGCGCGCCAAAAAGCCGCCCCCCCTTCCGGGGACCGGCCAACCCGTGCCCATATTGGCCAGCATGCCGCTTCTGCGCCGCTAGCGGCTGCGCACGTATTCGCGCTGCCTGCCTATCTCCCTCTCTTTCTCTTTTGCTTCTATCCCCCTC
>WRIE01000037.1 GCA_009782875.1 Eubacteriaceae bacterium
ATCCATACCAAGTGGTATTTTATATCGTATGTGCAATGCGCCGACTTTCTGTAGTTCTCCAATTGTTTTCACCTCTTCGATTTAGTATTACTAAATCGGCTGAAAACAATTCATCTTGCAAGTTGACCTAAAGGTTTCGCCTGGAAGGCGAGGGTTTTAGACCCATTATACAGACAATAAAAGATCTCAAATATGTCTATTGGCAAATGGTATGACAGCTCATTTATAAAACTAAACAGCCATCACATCTATACTGGAGTAAAATATGATGATATCTCTTCTTAAACACCTGTTGTGAATTCATCTATTACTCTGCGGGGGTACAAGTCAGTCTCTAAATCGGTAACAGTCAAATCGACAAATGCATCATATATTGAGGACTGGATAAATTGGGGCAAATCTAATCAAAGTGGATAAACCGATGGTGCCAGGCGACAGTGGAGGCGAGGCTATCGGCGGCACAGGTAGCCAGACAAACTATATCGTTGGAATCAATAAATCCGCTATAATTTACGAAACCTGGTTGGTCAAAGGCAGTGTAATCTTGAATGCCTTCAAATAAGGCTGGATAATTCAGGAGGGGAGAGTTTTCTTTGCTATGCAATTCCTGCTAAACATGGAAGCAAAGCAAGGGTAAGCTGCAAAACTGCGGGGAAGTGATAATAGCGAAAAACTTGAAGCTTTGTGATTGGTCAGCAGCAGCATGTGAGATTGTACATACATAGAGCTTGCGTTTTATGACTGGAAAGGGGGGCTCGGGCTGGAGAAGGACTATTTGGCGCTGTCTGTCTTCGAGCTCGGGAAGGTAGCGGCTTTGAGTCAGAGGCCCACAGGCATTGGAGCCTGCTGCTCAACGGGGGCGAGATCCCCGGGGAGGCTCCAGCGCACATCAAAAAAGCGAGGTCTATCGTCGATTTCGCGAACTTGACGGAGGAGGAGAGGAAATTGGCGACTAGGCAAGAGATGGAGCAGTCCAGGAGGGAATCGGAGATGCACACCGCCTACGAGCAGGGCAAGATGGACGGATAGCCTTGATGTGGCTGTGTGGGATTTTGGGGTGGACCTCGCGCAAGCCATGCACTCGTTCGGGATAGGCTCAGAAAAGCGGGTCGAGGCGGAGAGGATGCTCCGGGGCATGTGCATCGAATACAAGGAATAGAGCTGCAGTTCCGCAACCAAAAAAAGACGGCAAGCCTGGCAATGGCAATAGCGCAGCCGGGCTTTTTTATTTTCTGGCAGCCCTGTGCCCCGGCTTTTCCGCCGTGCCTGCAGCGAGCCAGCCCCCGCCAGGCGCAGTTTCGCGATGCGCCCAAAGGGATCCCCTCCCCAGGGTATAATCTCTAAAGAAATTCAGACACGAAAAAGGGCATTTCTTAGTTTGATGGGCAAACTAAAATATGAGAAAGAACTACACATCGAACTATAAAGCGGAAGCAGCGCTTGAAGTGTTGCGGGAAGCGGAAAGCCTTGGCGAGATAGCCGGACGGCTGGAAGCGCACCCCAATATGCTCAGCCGCTGGAAAAGCACTGCAGCCAAGAATTTGCACACCGTGTTTGAAGATTCCAAGGGTGAGAGCAAACTCGCACATGAAGCTGAAAAACAGGAGCTTTACGCACAAATCGGCGAATTGTCTAGCAAGCTTGCTTGGCTCAAAAAAAAATCTGGCATCGGCATTTAGCCGCAGCGAGCGTCTTGGAATGCTAGACAAAACTTCTGGATGCTACAGCATCAAGGAGCAATGCGGGCTGCTTAGCTTGAACCGTACAAGCATCTACTACAAACCTAAGCCAGTGAGCCGGCAAAAGTTGGCAGTTTTGAACCGGATTGGCGAAATCTATACCCTAGGCCCGGCTTTCGGCGGCGCGGCAACCGGCACGATTCTGCGCCGGGAAGGCCATAAAACCAGCGACCCGACCGTCCGCAAATATATGGCAGAAATGGGGTTGCGGGCTGTTTATCCCGGTCCCAGCCTGTCTAGGCGGGCGGCGGCGCATAAGGTTTATCCATATCTCTTGAAAGATTTGGAAACAACTGTCCCGAACCAAGTGTGGGGGGCTGGCATAACCTATATCCGCATGGAAAGCGACTTTTTGTACCTTGTTGCGTATATGGGCTGGTTTTCGAGATATGTGGTTCCATGGGGATTGCCGGACAATATGGAAACGGATTTTGTCCTCCGCGCACTGCGGCGCGGGCTCAAAGTCGCAGTCCCTGGGATTGCCAACCCAGACCAAGGGAGCCAGTCCACCGACCATTTGCATGTTGGGGAATTGCTTAAAAGCGCGGCCAAAACCAGCATGGACGGCAAAGGGCGGTGTATGGGCAATATTTTCACCGAGCGGCTTTGGCGCAGCTTGAAATACCAGGAAGCCTACCTTGAAGAGTATGAGACGCCACGCGGGGCCAGGGCTGGAATACGCGGCTATTTCGAGCTTTACAATACTTTTCGCCCCCGCCAGGGCATCGGCGGCTTGACCCCGCATGAAGCGTATTTTGGAAAAGCAGCGTCCGGCTTGGCATCCGCCAAAGCATTTATTCCACGGTTTTCTTGACAACGAGCCTTTGTCGCGCGATTCCATCGCCGAAAGCGGAGCCGCCGCCCTCTCCACCAGCAAGGGCGCTGGCTCCGGGGCAGCGGCTCCGCCCATGGCAAGGCTATCACTCGACAAACTCATTGCAAAGAAACTTTCGCGGCATAAACGCTTTGGCTTAACTGCATTATATTGGCTAAATTTTGCTAGAGAGGAGGGAGAAATCAAACTAAGAAAAGCGAGTTTTGTGTCTTGACAAATTTTCGTTTTTAGGGCAGAGCCAGCGCATACAGCACTGCTTCCATTAATTTATTGACAGTTAGCCACAACGCGGTAACTGTCAGAGTGGGTTCACACGCTTCCATGAAGCGGATGAAATCACAGAATGAACGGTATCAAACGCATTGATGTTTTTTGATATTCGCTTTACTGCTCACCGAAAATTCCAGTAAGCATTTTTTCCTCTATATGTATATGTATTCGATAAGCATTTTCCGGCGCAGTTTTGGAACGACCTACTATACGGATAACAAGACCGAATATCCCAAGAAGCAACCCCAATACCCAACCAGTTCACAACGGCGATACGGGCAACAGAATAAACGTCATGCCCATTACAATAGAAATAAAGGTCGTGGTTCCTTATCATGGCTGGTTCAGTTTATGTTTTTGGTATCTTTCTGCGCATTACGAAGCGTTCTATCACGAAAAACCTCGCCAACAACGCATATGCTAAAACATAAAAAATAAGCACATATTTCCATCCGTCATACCAAGAAACAACGGTATGCTTTCAGAAAATAGTATAACATAAAATGTGAATCTGATACGAAAGTATGAGCCACGCAAACCTTGTAAATGTCGACACGAGCAATACGGGGGTATGGAAACAGCATAGCCGCCTATCCCTTGCGGGTACGAGCGACACCGTCCTGCCTTATTTTTGAATGAGCATAAAGAAGTCAAGGAACTTGTTTTGTGTTCGGATAACGACACGGTGGGGCGTGAAGCCGCCGCCCTCATAGCGCGGAAATACGCCGCAAAGGGTTACACTGTGTTGATTGACTTTCCGCAGGGCAAACTGCATAGTATCTCGAAGCTCTTTTCATTCATAAACAAGATAACAATTAAAAACAACCTCTAAATAAATAGATTATTGAGGTTGTAGCTCTGGCAAAAAGCAATCATTAAAGTATGGCAGGGGTAGCAGGACTCGAACCTACGCATGACGGAATCAAAATCCGTTGCCTTACCGACTTGGCTATACCCCTATAAAAATGTATCTGTTTCAAATATATGCCGAAATTATTGAAAATTGACAAACAATTGATTAAGAAAAATGGCAGGGGTAGAAGGATTCGAACCTACGAAGTGACGGAGTCAGAGTCCGTTGCCTTACCGCTTGGCGATACCCCTTTGTTTGTTAATTGGATATGGGGTGGATGATGGGACTCGAACCCACGATCTTCGGAACCACAATCCGACGCTTTAACCAACTAAGCCACACCCACCACATCACGAAAAAAATTTTAGCACACACAATAAAAACTGTCAAGTATAGGTTTTCTTATTTGTTTAATAAACGCAATAAAACGCAAAGTTGGAGTGGTTTTTTGAATTGGATACGAGAAAATGCTGCTAGGAAAAGGCAGCAAGCAAGTTGTTGCAATTTCATGGCTATGCAAAGGATTGGATTTCTGGCGTTTAAGAAAACATCTTACAACAATGATGCGCATTTTCGGGGCTGGACAGGTTTCTGGGCGACAAGAGAGGGAGGTTTATTTTGCCAACACATACCCAAATTTTAAGATGGGTGCCATTCACTGGATCAAAGAACTAAACAATGTTTGCTGGATATGCAATACCCTCGAAGGCTGTTGGAATCATTGTTTCTATCCGATTGATACGCCAGGCTTCCTGCCCTTTGCCATGGCTTTTGCTGCTTCGTAAGCTGCAATGCCTTTATAGTCGCAATTCCATCGGTTTATGCTGATGCAATCAAATATGTTTGCATCAGTGTGCCTGCAAAAACGATCAAGTTGATCGATACACGTCAACACGCCATTTCCTGATCCTCCAGCACTCGCAATAAGCAGCACAGGTTTTCCTGAAAGTGCTCCATTGTTGAATTCACACCTCCGTAACCGGTCAAGAAAACCTTTCAGGCTCTCTTCCACTTCTGCCCAATAGACAGGAGTTATGATGCATATCAGGTCAGCTTCTTGAACCTCGCTTTGGAGCTGTGCGAAACCATCTCTGCCAAAAGTGCAAAATGAGGAGTCACGGCATAATCCCCATCCGTCATCACAAACCTGGCATCTGCCAATATTGTTTGTTTTTGAAATGCAGACAGTGGCTCCTCCCGCTTTAGCTCCGTTTTCGACTTGTTTTTGGATAGAATAACATAAACCGGATTGTTTCGGATTCCCTGTTATTATTTGATATCTCATATTGCCTCCGTTGTCTCAAAATTACCTATATTTGCCAAGATATAATCCTGGTTAGTGGTGTGAGTTTGCTTCATAGAGGTGGCTGTTCCTGCTAGCTCTCCACAGGCATAAAATTAACCAGTTGTCAATGAAACTGCGTGAACCTTAACGTTGATCGAGTTTTTGAGGTGGATATGCTGGCATTTGCTTCTTCAGCGTTTTATTCATTGCCAACATAGCTATCCCAGCCACTATGAAGAAAATGGATATAAACTGGGATGTGGTGAGGAATGAAACTGATCCTCTAGGGTCATCCCGCAAGAATTCAATCGCAAATCGCCCAACGCCGTATAGGATCAAGTAGAATGTGGTAGTTTGCCCATAATAGGTGCGTTTTGCATATATTGTGTGCAGTATTGCTGCGATTGCAAGATCGCCTAAGGTTGAAATGAGCTGGGTTGGCAGCAACGGGATTCCCGGAGGGGCGAAGGAGCCTTGTGGAAATACGATGCCAATAGCAAGAGTAGTTGTTTTTCCATAGCAGCATCCAGCTAAGTGGCAACCGATCCTGCCTATTCCTTGTGCCATTGCAACAGAGGGGAAAAGTAAATCTGCGTATTTTATAAAACTAAGATTCTTTTTTTTGCAGTACAGATAAACACTTCCTGACCCGCTGATCAAGCCGCCATACACGACAAAGCCGTTGCCAATATCGAGCAACATTTTTGGGTTTTGAATTATGCTCTTTATCTCCGTGATATAGAAGAGAAGTTTGGAGCCAGCGTATCCCCCAATTAATGCAACAAGAACAATATTGTATACTTGGTCAGGGTCCAATCCGTTTTTCTTTGCCTTCCAGCTACCTACCAACATCGCAGATACAAATCCGAGAGCGGTCATCAATCCATATGTGTAAATAGTAAATGGTCCAATTGTAAAGAGTTGCGGATGCATTATTCCTCCTTAGATCCTTTTGATTATACCAATGAGTAAGGCAAATCAAAGCGATAAAAGAAAAAAAGCATAATGGAGTTCAATATCGATGGATTGTTTTTAAATGTAAAAGCACGCCAATGCCTTCATTGGCAAAGGCGTGCTTAAACCGTCTTCCTGCCATTTAATCATATTTTTGTGGTTTCATCGGAAGGGAAATCTTTCCTGTACTGGCGTTGACATAGGTTAGCCAGTATCCTAATGTCGAGTTGGCAAGCTTTTCAAAATATACAAACCCTGTTGCGCCCATGAATGGTTGGTCTTCAGGTTTGTTTTTGCCGAGTGTGCCAAAGATAAAATACTCTGTTGAATTCTCTGCGTTTAGGCTTCCAATTATCCGTCTCGGATATTTGCCAAAATTATCATATGCCTCGTTCTCGTAGTCCAGGAAAGGGGCATTTAGTGGGACTGGCAGACCATTTAGCAACACCTTAATTGAGTTGTCTTGGGCTTTTTGCAGGTCGAGAATGTAAAACTTGCGGTTCTTCAACTCTGATTCGAAGTTATTATACTCCTCAAAGTGCTGGTCCAGTATGCTCGCATCTTCATTGATAAGCGAAGGTGACCTCCTTCTCCTGATTTGGTTGGCAGACTCTGGAGTGAATTCGATAACGTGTTCTTCAGAGCCAGTTTGGTCGATGAAAGCTATCTCGCTGGTTCCACTTAAGAATGCTTGCTCATCGTCATCAAGAAACTCAATTTCTGGAATTGGAGGTATTAGGCTCTCAGTGGTAATCGGCATGTTGGCACTTTTCAAGTCAACAGCTGCTGCGTCTGTTTCGATGTCATTTTTATTAAAGCTAAGCTGCTCATTTTCGACCTTCAACTGATTATTGTCTAGATCAATTCCAAGAACAGGCCGCTCTTCTGGATCAGTGTCTGGTTGCACTGATTGTGCTTCGAGGGCAGCAATTGTTTGGGTTGTGCCTTCCTCAAAAGTGTTTTGCGAAGTTTCATTTTCTTCTATATCAACAACTGGCTCAGGCTCTGGATTGAACTCTTCGTTTTCAGGTTTCTGTTCATCATCATTGCGAACTGGTTTTTGTTCTGCAACCACAATAGTTTCTTGCAGTGTTTCTGCAGGCGAAACTGATTCTTCTGGATCTCCAATTGTGTGCTCTTGCTTGATTTCCTCTGTTGCCACTTCCAATTGCGGCTCTTCAATTGCTGGCTTTTGTGCTTCAATTGTCGTGTCTTTTTCATCCAGCTCGCTATAAGACTGAACAGGATCGCTGGCTATGGGGGGCTCTTCAGTTATCTCTAAAACTGGATTTGACTCAATGCCCAACTCGCCAGGTTCATTGTCAAGCTCAGAAACCAATATTTCCTCCTGGATTGTATCAATAACATCTGGAATTTGCAGAGGTTCATCGTTGGCCGCATCAAACTCTACTTGTATTTCTTTTACTTCAGCAGGAACACTAGGCCTTTCATCGAGTTGAATTGGCGCATCTTGGTCTTGTGGATAAAGTGCCATTGGCCAGCCTTCAGGTTTAGGCGCTTCCATTGTATTGCTAGGTTGTTCTAGAACATCTTCAAAAGCTGCTTCTCGATACGCTGTTGTCTCTTGCTCGATAAGGTCTTGTTCTGGGATATCATTTTGAGGGTCAGGGTCTTTCCTTGGAGCCACTACACTTAGGTTTTCTGGCTCATCAGAAAACACTTGCTCATAACGAGTATAAGAGAGGGCATCATCTACATGTATGCCGATGCCACTTCTCTGCCCTGGATTTGGATTTTGGTCTATTGGCAGTATGGGGGGGATGGTCTCTTCAGGTTTTGATGGCTCCATCCCTTCAAAACTGTCCCAGAAGTCGGAAGGGTTTTCATCTTGGGGGGTATCCTCGAACCAAATCTCCTGTTCGCTTGCAGTTGCTTGGTTTTGAATATCCGGCTCTTGTATATTAGAGAATTCTGTGGCTTGCGCAGGCTTCTCTTCAACAATAATAGTGCGTATCTCTACTTCAGGTTTTTCATCCAGAACGCCTTCGAAAGATTCATAAATGTCATCATCTGTAGATCCCCCCCCATCTTCCACAGTATCATTCTCTTCGGCGCTAGCCATTTCTTTATCTTCCTGTTGTTCATTTTCTTGAATTTCGCCATCTTCAGCATCGGTTCCGCCATTTTCCTCTGGCTCAGGTGGGGGCGGCTCTGGATTTGGCTCGCCATCAACTTGGAAGTTCCCAAAGAAAATGGCTTCTTCTGTGTAAATATCTACTAGAGACATACTTTCAGAATTTGCTAGCTTGCTTAAGCTTACAATTAATATTGTATGCTTTCCGTTCCCCTTGATAATTGTTGCTACATATTCTGATCCGTCTTTTTTACGGAATACAAGAGCAAATTCGCTCGTGCCCCGTGATCTAGCCATTATTTCAAAAGTAAATTCTCCGCCGATCTGAGTGTAAGAGATATGGCTCTCAATAGCAGCGTCCAGCTGGTTTTCAATAAATATTCTATCCAATTGTTTGTCCTCCTTGGCGCAGTGAATAAATGCATATTGCTAGTGTTTTCGCTTATATGTTTATCTGCAAGAATCCAGTTTTATGACATAATGTTGTAAGCACGGCAAGCAAACATTTAGGCAAGTGAAGAGAGAGGTCATGGACAAAATAATAAATATTCTCAGCCAAGAGTTCGAAATTGAGAAAACCTATGTAGAAAATGCAGTTAGCTTACTGAATGAGGACAATACTGTCCCATTTATAGCACGCTACCGTAAAGAATTAACCGGAAACATGAGTGATGAGACTCTAAGGAGTTTTAGCGAGAGGCTATCATACTTGTTGAGCCTAGAGGCAAAAATATCAGAGGTTCTTGGTTTGATTGAGAAGCAAGGGAAACTTACCCAGGAACTCAGCAATAAAATCCAAAATGCCACGCAGCTAAAAGAAGTTGAGGACTTGTACCTGCCATTTAGGCCAAAGAAAAGGACAAGGGCATTGATAGCTAAAGAAAAAGGGCTGGAGCCTCTTAGTGAATTAATATTTGCCCAGCAAGCGACAGAAGAAGAGATTCTTGTGTTTGCCGAGGGCTTTGTCAAAGAATCCGGCGTTGTTGAAACTGCTCAAGACGCAATATCTGGAGCCTGTGACATAATAGCAGAGTCGATAAGTGATAACGCTGATTTTAGAAAAACCATAAGGACCATCACACTCAGAAACTCGCATATTGTTGCTGTTTCGACAAGCAAAGATGAAGATGAGCCGCTTGGCGAATTTGAAGCATACCGCAATTATAGGGAAAAAGCTATGGATATTCCAGGCCACCGCATCCTTGCAATCAATAGGGCTGAGACAAAGAAAGCGCTTAAGATCACATTGGAAGCACCGGAAGACCAGATTGTCGCATTCTTGAATGGCAGGATACTCAAACCGACTGCTAGCAGCTTTCTTGGGCCTGCGGTCGCTGATTCATATAAACGTTTGATAAAACCGTCTATTGAGCGCGATATCCGAAGCATGTTGACAGAAAAGGCGGAGGAAGGCGCGATTGGCGTATTTGGAAGAAACTTGCGGGCATTGTTGCTTTCGCCTCCTATTAAGGGAAAAACAATTATGGGCTTTGACCCCGGATTTAGAACCGGATGCAAAATAGCGATAATTGACAGTTATGGAAAGCTGCTGGACTATGCCACTGTTTACCCGACACAATCAGAAAAGATGGCACAAAAAGCCCGAGAGGAGATGGCAAAGCTGATCTTCGAAAACAATGTGGATATTATCGCAATTGGAAATGGCACTGCATCTAGGGAAAGCGAAATCTTTATTGCAGGGCTATTAGCGGATCTAGAGCGTAAAGTAGAATTCACGATTGTCAGTGAAGCTGGCGCTAGTGTCTACTCTGCCTCAAAGCTGGCAACCGAAGAGTATCCAGAATTGGATGTGTCTATTAGGGGAGCTGTTTCAATTGGGCAGCGGCTGCGTGATCCCCTTGCGGAGCTCGTCAAGATCGATCCTAAAAGTATCGGGGTTGGCCAATACCAGCATGATGTAAACCAAAAAGAGCTTTCACGGGCATTAGGCGGTGTTGTAGAGGATGCAGTCAATTCAGTAGGTGTTGATATCAATTCTTCTTCCCCTTCTTTGTTGGGGTATGTTGCAGGAATAAACAAAAAGACTGCCCAAAACATCGTTGATTATGTGAAAGAAAATAGTGGTTTCAAATCTAGGTCTGAGATAAAAAAAGTCAAAGGGATCAGCGATAAAACCTTTGAGCAATGCGCTGGTTTCTTAAGGGTTTCAGGATCCATAGAATTCTTGGACAATACTGGTGTGCATCCGGAAAGTTACGAGGTGGCAAAGTCGCTGCTTGAGTATGCAGGGGTTGGCGAGGAAAGCTTGAAAGATGGGGCAAAAGCTGCCCAGTCAAGGCTTGCGGGGATTAACAAGAGAGAAGCATCCGAGCGTATCGGGGTAGGGGAGTATACCTTGGCTGATATTATTGCAGAGCTGCTAAAACCAGGCCGGGATCCCCGTGACGAGCTTGGCAAAGTGTCTTTTTCCAGCACAGTCCTTGAGCTTTCGGATCTTGTGGTTGGCATGGTAATGAAAGGCACTGTCAGAAATGTGACTGATTTTGGGGCGTTTGTTGACATAGGAGTCCATGAAGATGGATTGGTTCACATTAGCAGGATGAGCGACAAGTTTATAAAGGATCCTTTTACAGTAGTGCAAGTAGGCGATATTGTCAATGTGGAAATACTTGAGGTTGACCTTGACCGAAAGCGCATTTCGCTCTCAATGAAAGGGAATAATTAAGCATCGCTATTGCTGGTGGATAAATAAAATATGCTTTTTAAAATAGCAAGAAAGGACTGGTTTATAACAATGATAGGTATTGATTCAAATTCTATTTTATTTTTCAACAAAGCCAATGCCCCTGTCCTCGATAAATTCATGATTGCTTTAACTTCTATTGGAGAACATGGCATGGTATGGATTGTGATAGCGTTGCTACTGATTTTCAGGAAAGATACCCGAAAATATGGATTCTCTCTGGTTTTATCTCTGGTTGCAGTCCAATTAGTGGGAAATTCCTTGCTAAAACCGTTAGTAAAAAGGCTGCGCCCTTATCTTGCTATGGGGCTGGCGACTCCTTTGGAATCTCCGCCTGTAGATTTTTCCTTCCCATCAGGGCATTCGTCTTCAGCTTTTGCAGGGGCATTTTTATTCTCCAGGGCTTATCGGAAGCTTTCAATTCCAATATATATTTTCGGCTCTTTGTTGGCATTTACTAGAATCTATTTGTTGTTGCACTATCCAAGCGACATTTTAGCTGGAGCCCTGCTTGGCACAGTTGTTGGATATTGCTCAGACATGCTAGTTGATTCGTTTCTAGAATATAAGAGAAAAAAGAAAGAATGAAAATAACGGCAGGCGATGTTTCCTGCCGTTGCCTAATTGCATTAGATTAATAATTAATTTCAAGCTTCGCCAAGCAAAGTGCCCAATTCTTCAATAGAAAACTCATATTCACTATTGCAAAAATGGCAGTGTGTTTTAATGTCTTTTCCTTCGTCGATAATTTCCTGCAGTTCTTCACGCCCTAAGGCGATAAGCCCTTTTTCGTGGCGGGTTTTGCTGCAATCACACTTGTAACTTGGTTCGAGTTGCTTAATTATTTGAAAGCTTCCAAGGTTGCCTATCAACAGCTCTGCAATGCTGGCACAATCATGGCCAGACTTGAACATTTCGCTGACCGGTGGTATCTGGTTTATTTTGTTTTCGAGCGCTGCTATGTGCTCTTCTTCCAATCCAGGCATTGCCATTAAGACAAATCCTCCCGCATACGCCACTTTCGCATTTGCGTCTACCAATACCCCTAGAGCTGTGATTGTCGGCACCTGCTCACTTTTGGCAAAGTAGTACGCAAAATCCTCGGCAATCTCGCCGGTCGCAAGGGGGGTTTGTCCAATGTATGGCTTGTCAAGCCCTACGTCCTTAATGACAGTCAGTGTGCCTGAGCCAACTATGCCAGCAACATCGATTTTTCCTTGTTCATTGCGCCTGAATGTGGCAGCCGGGTTTTGTATCTCACATTTGGCATGGCCAACTGTGTTCGCTACTGTGATTATCCTGCCAATTTCTCCATCACAATTGATTGTGCAAGTTATTGAAGCTTCATCATATTTTTGCATTGCAGCAATTATTGTACATGCTGTCAACGTCCTACCAGCGGCAGCTGCAGCGCTTGGGCTTGCGTTATGGATCTGGGCCATTTTGGCCACTGTCTCCCTCATGTCGGCGACATATAGAATAATTGGCAATTCAGAAGTGGCACATATTAAATTATCGGCCATAGCAAACTACCTCATTTTTTTTATCAAGCAGGAAATACCTACTTTGCCTTCTGAAATTATATCACCAAAAAAAAAATAAATCTACAAAGCGAAATTAGTGCCAATATTTGGCTTATTCCATTATTGGAGGCGTGTATATTGTTCACATGAGAAGAGTCATCAATATTGCTATTGCTTTAATATGTGCTTTTGCTTTATTCTCGATTGTATTATGGCTTATTGGAAATGGCAACGATTCAACTACAATAAATCCATTTGTGAAGTCACTTGACGGAGAAAGCTACATTGCTTTTGATTCGAGCTATCCCGGGATATACCCAGAAAATATATTTGCATCCTTTTATGAGGCTGCAAAGGATGGGGCTGTTATATTTGCAATAGAATTGCGTATGACCAAAGATGGAATATTAGTGGTAGCCACAAGCGATGATTTGTCTATCTTGTCGGATAAAGAATCTGGAAAAATCTCGGATTTAAAATACGAGGAACTCTTAGACTTGAATTTCGCATATCACTATACAAATGGGGATGGTGTAAAGGCATATGAGAACCAACAACACCCGCCTCTTTCATTAAGTGATCTTTTTAATGCTTATCCGTACAGCAAATACATAATTGATTTAGGGAGCTTCGGCAACAAAGCGGATGGTGCCATCTTCTCTATTGATTCGCTTGCCCACAAGCATAACTTGAGCAAAAATCAGATTGTTATCAAAACTTCTTGCAGTGATGTTGGAGCATACTCGCTAAGATGCGCTACAAGAAATGAACTTGAAAAAATATATAAATACCAATCTCGAGGGCTAGGCTTTTTAGTGAAATTGCCATTTCAACATATTGAAATTAATGCTTGGGATTTGGAAATATATCCACCCTCTTTTTATTCATACCTTCAATCTCGCAACGCCAGTTTCTTTATAAGGGATGTCAATACTCCTTCAGAATTGTCGATAGTAGCAGCGTATAAGCCAGATGGAATCATTACTTCTGACACAAAAACAATCTTTGCAACTCTTTTTTAGATACTTGGTTCTTTTCACAGATAGATTTATTTCTCTGGGGAGTTGAAAGTCCATGCACCAACGACCTGGACTTATCCATACTGGGAGCGATACAGATTACGATTGCCAAATCTACGAAGTCCAGCAGCATTTGTCTTTGTCTAAAGTAGACTTCAATGCCAAGACTGTTTTGCCAAATGTTTAAATATCCTTTTTTAGGGTCGTTAGAAACTTCAATTGGAGTCCTGTCTTCAAAGCTTTGGCGCAGTATTCACTCGAAGTGTTTGCATGCATTATTACGGTCTGGAGAAACTGGACACGAAAATCAATTTTCTTAATGTAATGATGCAAGGCATAATTCACTGAAAGCAGGAGACATCATGGCAAAGAGAAGATAATACAGTCCAGAATACATAGCAAAACTGGCAATCGAAGTTTTGCACGAAGAAATTACGATGAGGGAGATAGCGTCGAGGGAAAACATCAGCCTCAACTAGCTTGGCAATTGGAAATCGGAGTTTGTGGAGAACTCGCCAAGGGCGGCCAGCCAGAGCCGTGACGAAAAGGCTGCTGCCCGCCGGATCGGTGGAATGGAAGAGCTTGAAAAGGCATGCCAAGCGAAACCGGGCAGCCCGCGATGGAAAA
Source organism: Eubacteriaceae bacterium (assembly GCA_009782875.1). Classification (GTDB taxonomy): domain Bacteria; phylum Bacillota; class Clostridia; order Eubacteriales; family Anaerofustaceae; genus WRIE01. The sequence goes on from WRIE01000037.1 coordinate 13,905, forward strand.
TGATTTTTTAAAATCGGTGCATAAGAAGCTTAGCGGACATGGGCGGAAGGCTCGCGCTGGCGGCAAAACATGAGGAGCTGGCTGTGAAGCGGCAATGCGAGCTTCCAGGAGTGGGCCGCATCAGTTTCTACTATGAGCCCAGGGAGCATACAGAGGAAGAGCGGGGGCTAGAGGGGCGAATCAAGAAAAGGATCGACTATTGGCACACAAGGCATTGCTGGATGGGGGCTCGGAAACTGGCGGACAAGCCCAGGTGCGGCGGCATTGAGGGTGACAGCTGGTGAAGAGTATATGCAAGAGATGGGCACATGTGCCTGGCAGCAATAATTGACTGGCACAACCGGCGCCTGATAGGCTGGGAGCTCAGCGGCACGCTGGAAACCGCGCCAGTATTGAAGGCGGCTAGAAGCGCGATTGAAAAGCATGGCACACCGGCAACCATCGATTCTGGCCAAGGAAGCCAATTCACAAGCGGCGAGTATGCCGCCCTGATCAGAGGCATGGGATCCGCCAGAGCATGGATGGCAAGGCGCGGTGGATAGACAACGTGGTTGTCGGGCGTTGGCTTCGCAGCCTGAAGGTCGGGCATATTCACCTAGCTGAATACGCAAGCCCACGGGAATTGCGCCAAGGAATCAGGAATTATGCCAACGAATACAACTTCGGCCGCCCCTGCCAGAGCTTGAAATACAAGAGGCCATGCCAAGTGTATGGAGCGGCTTTCGATGTGGTGTGAATGATGGCAGCTACGAAAAAAACGTGGAGGCCTGCGGCGCCCTCCGCCTACCAAGGGCAAAGGTCTAGGGGAAGGCTCCACCTTTCCCCACAAGGTCAAGGGACCTCCCCCAGGTCAAGTGATCCAGCACTGTTGCTACATACTGTTGATACACTAAGAATTCTTGATTCTGTGTTTTGACAAGCCAGCCACCTCTCATTTTTTGCGAGGACGGTTGAATTAAAATATGCCTCGATCTATAATCTAGCAGGGGCATTGACGAGAATACTTACTATTTTTTCCGTAATTTCAATGTAATGAACCGCTCATCAGCTAAAGCCTGGAACAACCGTGTTGCAGTCCTTGCCTTTTCCTTAATTGGGTCGCTAGGGTCCACTTCGTTTTCAATCTGTCGGATTACCCTTTTAACATCCTGCAGTTCCAAGAGATTTACGACAACGCAGAAAAAGCTCTTTTTTCGCCCATCGTTGTAATTGGCAAGCAGATTTTGCAGTATAGATATTTTTTCGCTCTGTTCGCCAACATAAGCGTCTATCCCAATTTGCCTTGCTTTGTCAATATCCTTCAATTGATTCTTGTGCGTGATGAAGGAATCGCTAGCATCTGCATTTTCATATCTATAACAAGGATAGTCGCTGCACAGCCAGCAATACTCAACACCTTTGCTTTGGCAACATGATAGTATAGCGCATGTTGGATGTGCCCCTGAGAATCCTTCACCGGCACAACCTGGGCATTTGAATTTCCCGGTGGTATTTATATGGTAATTTGGGCATAGCCCACAATTCAGACCGCAAACTGACAATGTTGGATTTGTCTTTATCAGGTATTCCATTTGCCTTTTCCCCCCGTTTTATATAAACATAACAGTCCAAACACGACAATAGTTCGTCTTGTTTATTGGTACAGCGACAAAATATTTTCGGCAGTGGCTTGTAATTCATCCACTATATCCAGCGGCTCTAATACTTTTACCATGTCTTTGAATCCAAGCAGCCAGCTTATCAAGTAATCACGGTTGGAAAAACCCATTTCAAATAGCAGTCCATCACCGGTTTCGATAAAGCATTCAAAGCCATATGTTTCTATCAGCCTATATTTGGCTGAGAGGTCGAAAAGCGCGACAACTTTAATGTCACCATCAAACATGATTTGGAAATCTTGTTTTTCCTGCGGTATCTCTCGTGGCGTAAAGGTTATATCGAGCGCACCTAAATTCCATAAACGCAGTAGCTTGAACATTCGCCAGTCCTGCCGTTCTAAACAGAAGCCGAACACATACCACGAAGTCCACTGGAAAATCACAAAGTAAGGCTCGATGACGCGGTGGTTTTCGCCTTTTGCATAGTAATAATCAAACTCTATAAGCCGCACTTCGATTACAGCGCGTTTAATAGATTCAATCTTTTCGGTTAGCTGCCCTTTGTAATACGAGGCAAGGTCGATTATTACTGGTTCGCGAAGGGAAATGACCGCATTTTTATTAGCGTGGAGTTTGTCCAAAGTCCGCTCTATCTGTGTTTGATCTGAAACACTGCCAATGCCTTTCAGCGCGGCGATAATCCCGGAGAGTTCGTCAGTGGTCAGAACGCTTTTATCCAGTTTGAACCCTTCTGCTATTGAAATGCCGCCGCCTGTGCCTTGATATGTCGCAATAGGGATTCCAGCCATACACAGTGCGTCAATGTCACGCCCAATGGTTCGGCGGTTGACTTCAAACTTCTCAGCCAAGTATGGGGCGGTCACACGGTCATTTTGCAGTAACACGTTCAATATGCCAATCAATCGGTCAAGTTTCATAGGACGAATACCCCCTTCGGTCCTCGCCATTTGTCTTTTGTATTATACCAAGAACAACATGACAACGACATGTCCTTTTAGAGGGAAGCTTGTAACCATGCAAGCATGATAATCAGGCTGGTAGAATGCGAGCGCAGTAAGTAAGCGATAATGGAGATGCTTGCGATGGCTAAACTATATTTTCAGAGGATTTATGGTGTCGATAATTGCTGCTGGCGAAAAAGAAGACATAAGTTTCTGGAAGGTAGGCAGGGGATAGAATTTACCGATAATATTCATTAACGAGTATGAATTGAATGACGATTGAATATTAACGCTTTTCCATTTCCTTGCCCTTAGTTTAGGAGTCATAAATACCATACTTTGGAGCATTTATAAGCGTAGGAATGGATTTGCCGTTTCGCGCGCAATTGGCACGGGTCAGAAGGCAATCGCCAGGACTATGCATCTCCGTAATGTTAGTTGACCAATCACTCCTCGTATTCGACTTTATAGCGCCAATAGGAATGTTAGCAACCAAATATTTCACGCATCGTCTGATGGCTGTAAAAAACACAAAAGCGCATGCTGCCAAGCTGCAACATAGCCAGCCCTTGAGCCTTGTTTACTTCGAGATGAGCGTAGTAGGCTCTTTGGAGCCACTGTGCAAGCGAAGGCTCTAAAGAGCCATGAGCAGCTGCAAACAAAAGCAGTGCTTGTGAAAAAAACGTTTGCGTTTTTCGTCTAGGAGCGGTTGCAGCCATTTGACTCATCGATAGTTTAGGTTTTAACCAGGACGGATTATCTGTTCAAGCCACAAGAATCTAAAAGTGTGCTATTCGCATTTTACGCTTCATGTTGGTTCTTTGTTTGTCTTGCTTTTTCGATTTGCCTTAGCTTTCACCTCTGCCATGAAGTCCAGATAAACTATAGTAGACTCAAGTTGCTCATGTACAAAGAGAAGAATGGTTCGCAGGATACTAAGGCCTTCTTCGATGCAATGGGGAAGCTTTTCAATGTCGAAATTGGTGGGAATGGCAATTTAGCGGCATGTCCAGGTTTTTTCCATGTAATTTATTTCGAACTTTATCAACCATTATCGAATGCATTGGAAATATGCCAAAATAACTTGCAATATCAGTCATTATCATACATGATCATATTGGGCTTTGTTCAAAGGGCAAGGGACTATATACTACAGTGTTCAAGAGGTTGTAAAATGGTATCAAGAGACCCTGATGCTGTCAAAGAGAAGATATTGTTAGCTACAATATGCCTTATCGAAAAGAGTGATGGAGATGTCTCAAATATCAACACTAGAGCAATCGCAAAGAGCGCAAATGTTGGTGTTGGGCTGGTAAATTATCATTTCAAGTCAAAAGACAACTTGATCGAGTTATGCATTCAACGCATTATATCTGATGCGCTTTCTTCTTCCATGCCATTGTTTCCGAAAACAGATGGGACAGCCATAGAAAACCTAAAACACAATGCAAAGCTGATATTCGATTTTTTCATTTTGAATCCCGCTCTTTCGAAGATAGCAATTTTTATTGATTTAAGAAGCCCTACGTTGAGCGATATTACAATAAAATCCATTGTTTTTGCAACAAATAATACTTCGAGTTTCACTTGCACAAAAGAAGAGCAAATGCTTTTGTTTTTTACTCTCCTATCTACCATGCAAGGCTTGTTTTTGAGAAAGGGCTTGTGCAAAGACTTATTCGGCTTTGACTTTCATGAAAAAGACGAGCGAGACAAAGTTTTAGATTTCATAATCGATGCTGTATTCGGTTCTGCTTTTAAAGGGAGCGATGTACAGTGTTCTAATTGATTTGATCCATTCAAAATACAGTATGATAAAATTACATCATTGCTTGCATACATAAATAGTGTTTTGTATTCATATCGCATTTTGGACATATCTTAAAGAATATCATTCATGTGTTTAGCACAGATGCAAAGTAAGCATTTCTTGGCAGAAAATTGGCTTTATGCTATAATTTAATACAGTAATACTAGAGGTTCTTATCCAGCAAGGGCAAAGGTAGATAATTTCTTGTCTACCAAGCCTTTTTATAATTTAGGAAATGTGAATGTAAATGGATACATTTTATATACAAACTTTTGGTTGCCAGATGAACGAAAACGATTCCGAGAAGATTGCTGGTATGTTGATGGAGCTTGGACTATCAGAATCAAACTATACTAGTGCTGATCTTGTCTTGTTTAATACATGCAGTATCAGGGGCAATGCAGATGAGAAGTTTTTTGGGCATCTCGGTGCAGCAAAAGCTCGAAAAGCTAAAGAGCCGGATATGCTAATTGCAGTATGTGGCTGTTTCGCCCAGCAAGATGGCGCAGCAGAAGAAATAATGTCAAAATACCCGGTTGATATAATTTTTGGAACCCACAATTTATCGAGCCTCGAGGAATTGTTAACAAAGCGAATAGAGACAGGAAAAACGCAGCGGGAAATCCTTGAAGACTCAGATATAGAGGAAGGGCTTCCAATTAAAAGAAGTTATGCCCATAAGGCATTTGTCACTATAATGAACGGATGCGATAACTATTGCTCTTACTGTATAGTCCCTTTTGCACGCGGGAGGGAGAAGAGCAGGGAGGCTGCAAATATCATAACCGAGATAAAGGATCTAGCAGCTAATGGATGTAAAGAGGTAATGTTACTTGGGCAAAATGTCAATTCATATGGCATCAAGTCAAACTTCATTGAACGCTTTTCAGACTTGCTGTTGGATGTGGCTGTGGTTAAGGGCATAGAACGTATCAGGTTTATGACTTCGCATCCCAAAGACTTTGGAGTTGATATTATTGAGGCTATCAACGCAAGCAATAAAATTTGCAACAGCATTCATCTTCCTTTGCAATCAGGAAGCTCAAAGATACTCGCTTCTATGAACAGGGTATACAGCAAGGAGTGGTATCTTGATTTAGCAGCCAATATCAGGGAGAGTATAAAAGGAGTCAGTATAACAACCGATATTATCGTTGGATTTCCTGGAGAAGAAGACTGGGATTTTGAACAAACGATGGAAGTTATGGATAAATGCAAGTTTGAGGGAGCTTTTACTTTTATTTTTTCACCAAGGAAAGGCACTAAAGCATACAATTTGGATAATGTCGTTCCAGAGCATGTGATAAAAGAACGTTTCAACTATCTCGTTGCATTTCAAAACAACATTATGGCTCAAGATAGCGAGAGGTATGTCGGAACATCCCAAGAGATACTAGTGGATGGGCCTTCAACCAAAAACATGAATATATTATCTGGTAGAACAATGTCCAACAAACTGGTAAATTTCACTGGACAAGCCCAAGCGGGCGAAACAGTTTTCGTGAAGATCACTGAAGGCAAACCTTCCCACTTGTTTGGACATATTGAGGAGCGAAAATGGGTCTGACACCAATGATGCGCCAATACTTGGCAATACACGAGGAAGTGCCTGATGCATTGCTCTTTTTCAGGCTAGGGGATTTTTATGAAATGTTTTTTGACGATGCCATAAAAGCATCAAAGGAGTTGGACATTGTTTTAACTGGCAGAGAGTGCGGGCTGGAGGAAAAAGCCCCAATGTGTGGGGTGCCATTCCATTCAGTTGATTCATATATCTCCAAGCTGGTTGATAAAGGCTATAAGGTCGCAATTTGCGAGCAAATCCAAGATCCTAGCCAGGCAAAAGGCATTGTCGACCGCCAAATTACCCGCATTGTAAGCTCAGGGACTATCATTGAAGGCAAATCCCTTTCTCAAGACGCAAACAACTATATTGCTTGTATTTATTACAACAAGCTTGAATTTGGCATCTGTTATGCCGACATATCGACTGGCGAGGTTCATTGCCGTTTGATAAGCGCCGATTCAAAAGCAAACTTTACAAGCTTCATATCAAAACTTATGCCTGCCGAAGCCCTGTGCAATACTGTTTTATATTCCGATCCAGAGCTTAAAAATGCACTTGTATCAAATAGCAGGTCTTTTACTCCTTTGTCTACAACGTACTTCGAGACAAAGCGGGCACAAGAGGAGATTGAACAGCAATTAAAAATATTCAGTGTCGATGCTAGCGGGATTGGAAACAAAGAGCCATTGATCAAAGCTTGCGGGGCGTTGTTTGCATATTTAAGGGAAACTCAAAAAAATGAGCTTGCCCATATCAACAAGATTACTTCTCTTGCAGACAATTGCATGGATATGGATTATGCGACAAAGAGGAACCTTGAGTTAACAGAAACTATGAGGTCAGCTTCAAAAAGAGGCAGTTTGCTCGGGGTTTTAGACTACACATCGAGTGCTGCAGGAGCTAGGACATTGCGCAGAATGCTTAATGAGCCTTTGATTGATATCACCCAAATTTCTAGGCGCCATGACTCTATCGAGAGTTTTTGCGCAAATCCGATAATAGCTGATGAAGCGCGTAAACAATTATCGGTGATGTGCGATTTGCAGCGTTTTTCCTCGAAAATCGGCTATGGTTCAATTAATGGCAGAGAGATGATTTCCCTTAGAGACACTCTGCTAATGCTGCCCTCGTTTAAAGAGCTTTTTAGCCCAATATCAGAAGGGTTGGTTGGCGAGTTGCTGGATGGTCTTGATGAGATGCCGGATGTATCATCTTTGCTTGTTCGAAGCATTTCAGATGACTGTTCGGCGAATGTTAAAGACGGCTCTTTGATAAAAAGCGGCTTTGACGGAGCAATTGACGAGCTTAAAAAACTTGTGCAAAACTCGAAGGAAATTCTTTTAAGCGTTGAAGCCAAGGAGCGGCAGGCATCTGGAATAAAGAACATGAAGATTAAATATAACAAAGTCTTTGGCTACTACTTTGAGGTGTCAAATAGCAACTTGGCAAACGTCCAGAGCCATTTTGTGAGAAGGCAGACCTTGGCAAACGCAGAGCGGTTTTATACAGATGAACTAAAGGATCTTGAATCGAAGCTGCTAGGAGCCCAAGATGCTATTGTTGCCATAGAGGCAAAAGTTTACCAAGACATCTTGTCAAAACTCACACTTTGTCTTGCGAGGATGCAAGACACATCAATGAGGCTAGGAATTATTGATGCCCTTCTATCCCTTGCATTTGTAAGCAAGAAACAAAGGTATGTGCGCCCAGCGCTTAACGAAGCTGGAGTGATAAATATACAGGATGGCAGGCACCCTGTGATTGAGTGCATGCTCGATATAAATGAGTTTATTCCAAATGATACCCATCTGGATGGCAATGCCAATCGGATGCTTGTTATCACCGGACCAAATATGGCTGGCAAATCTACATATATAAGGCAAGTTGCCCTAATTGCTTTAATGAACCAAATTGGATGTTTTGTTCCTTGCACCAGCGCTGATTTGTGTGTGGTAGACAAGGTCTTCACAAGGGTAGGAGCTAGTGATGATATCGCAAGTGGACAAAGCACGTTCATGGTAGAAATGAGCGAAGTCGCCAACATCGTCAGGAATGCAACAGCAAATAGCTTGATAATATTGGACGAGGTTGGCAGGGGCACTAGCACATTTGACGGTCTTTCTATAGCGCAAGCCGTCTTGGAATATATAGCAAACCACGACTACATTGGCGCGAAATGTCTCTTTGCAACCCATTACCATGAATTGTGCGAACTTGAAGGTGTTTTTGAGGGTGTGGTAAACTACTCAATCCGTTTGATTCAAACTGATGAGGGCGTTGTGTTTACCCATGAAGTTGTTCGAGGGCCATCAAACCGCAGCTATGGGATTGAAGTTGCAAGGCTGGCAGGGTTGCCGCCTGTTTTGCTTGATCGCGCCCAAGAGCTGCTTGACTCATTAGAGGCGTCTAAGAGCAACCCCAAAACCAGATCCGCTTCTGGATCAAAAATTGCGATTAAAGAGAGTGAAAGCGCCTATAATTTGTTTAATTATAAAAAGAACAATGCTATCAACGAGATTGTGACTTTACCTTTAGACGAGCTCAGTCCGATTGAAGTAATGAACTTTGTTTTCAAACTTAAAAAGGACTTGGCTGGAATTTAGAGTGCTGTTTCCAAGGTGGTGGAATGGGAAAAATACAAATACTTGCAAAAGAAATTGTAGATAGGATTGCTGCAGGCGAAGTTGTGACTAATCCGGCAGCCGCTATTAAAGAGTTGGTTGAGAACTCTATTGACGCAAACGCCTCTAACATAACTATCGAGATCGAAAGTGGCGGCAAGACCCTCATTAGAGTGAGTGACGATGGGGAAGGCATTGCAAATGAGGATCTTGAACGCGCCCTTATGCGCAATGCGACAAGCAAGGTTTATAACAGCCTCGACGGGGTGTCGACTTTAGGTTTTCGAGGAGAGGCGCTTGCATCAATTTGCATTGTTTCAAAAATGGTGGTGAAAAGCCGGTCAATTGCAGATAAAACGGGGCTTGAATTGACTGCTGAGTATGGCATAGTTACCGGGCAAAAACCTGTCCCATACGCTATTGGCACTGCTATCGAAGCAAGGGATTTATTCTCGAATGTTCCAGCTAGGCGAAAACATTTGAAAAAAGACTCCAATGAGACTGCAGCTGTTATTACAGTTGCAGGCATGCTTGCCTTGTCCCACCCGGAAGTGGCAGTAAAGCTTGTTTGCGATGGAAGGGTCGCGTTTCATACTGACGGGTCATCCGACATAAAAAATGTTGCAGCCATTGTCCTCGGGAAGCGGTTCCTTGAGGGGGCATTGGATCTTGATTACAATGACGAGCCTCTTGTAATAAAAGGTTTCTTGACTTCGCCGTCTTTTATCGGAAAGCATTCGGCAAGAGTAGTCATTTTGAATGGCAGATATGTAAGATGCCCTGCTCTAAATAAGGCTGTTGATGACGCTTATCACGATGTGTGCGGGAAGAAGGGCGCGGCTTTTTTGCTGTATATTGAATTGCCATATAAATACGTGGATGTAAACATCCATCCAGCAAAAACCAGTGTGTTGCTGTTAAATGAGTCTCTTATCACGTTAATGGCAAAACAAGCTATAAAAAAGGCATTGGCAGATTCTTTTGCCATTAAGGAAGAGTTTTCAATAGTGGGCGTGTATGAAGCCCCTTGGCAAGTCACGAACCAAATGTTTGAATCTGTGGCGCATTATGTCGCCCCAAATGCCGCTGTCCAGTTGCCTGAGTCAGTATACAGTTATGATGAAAGCACATTTCTAAGCCAAGGCATGGAGAAAGAAGCAGAAATTATCGTACCGAAACATTCAAAGAAAGAGCCTGTCCAACTTGCACCAAAAATTGAAATTGACAAGTCTCTCATATATGCAATCGCCAACATGAAATTTGTCGGATGTGCATTCGGCGTGTATTCCATGTTTGAGGTTGACAATGATATTTTTATAATCGATAACCACGCTGCCCATGAAAGAGTATTGTACGAGGAGTATATGGCAGCTTTAAAATCTGATGCGATTCCAATCCAGAACTTGCTAGTTCCGGTTGCTGTAGATGTCGACCCGTCAACTGAGCAAGCCATATTAAACAGCTTGTCTTTGCTAGCTGGAATTGGGTTTGAGTTTGACCTTATGGGACCAGGAATCGCTGCTTGTAGAGCGATTCCTGCATACAATGGCTTTGAAGATCCGAAAAGCCTTGTTGAATCTATTGTGTCCGAGCTTGGCGCAGGACATATCGTTGACACATATGACAGGTGCGAGAGCTTGATCAGGAGGGCTTGCCACGATGCCATTAGATCAAGCAATGAGATATCTGAGCTTGAGGTAAAGAAATTGGCTGTTGATTTGTCAAACACGCAGATGCCCTATGTTTGCCCACATGGTAGGCCAATTATATCCCGCATAAGCAAACTACAGTTTATGAAAGCCTTCGAAAGGGTCTAGCATGTTGATATCAATCATCGGGCCAACAGCCACTGGAAAAAGCTCTGCTGCAATTGAGCTAGCCTTAAAATTAGGATGCGCCCATATCATCAGCGCAGATGCCTACCAAGTGTATAGAAAAATGGACATTGGCACAGCGAAAGTCACTGCAGACGAAATGAAAGGTGTCCAGCACTGGATGATCGATGTCTTAGACCCAGCAGAAGATATGGATGTCGCCTTATACCAGAAAATGGCTATTTCTTGCATTGAGAATGTAGCTAGTCATGGCAGTGTGCCAATCATTGCAGGGGGAAGCGGCTTTTATCATGACAGTGTTGTTTATAGTTCCTATGTCTTTGGGCAAGATGATTATTCTGTCCCGGAAAACGAGGAGTTGAGCCGATTGAGAAGTGATGGTGACAGCGAAAGATTGTTTGAGTGGCTTGCCGAAATCGACTTGGAGTATGCGCAGAACACAGACAAAGAGAATGTTAAAAGGGTAGTTAGAGCCATTGAGTATTATTTGGCAACAGGCAAGAGAAAAAGTTCTGCTGCAATCCAGAAAACTTATCGGTTTCCGGACACATTTTGTTTTGGTATGTATTTGGACCGACAGGAGCTGTATACCAAGATCGAAAAACGGGTTGATGGGATGATTGAGTTAGGTTTTGTGGATGAAGTTCGAGAATTGATCGAGCTGGGAATAAGCAGAAGCGCTAATAGCATGCAAGCGCTTGGATATAAACAAATTGCTGCTTTTTTACATGGTGAGTGCAGCCTTGAGGATGCCATTTCACAGATAAAACAGTTGACGAGAAATTATGCCAAAAGGCAGATGACATGGTTTAGGCGCAACAAAGAGATAAAGTGGCTTGATATTGGTTTGTTAGGCCTAAATGGAGTGGTTGAAAGGATGGTGGAGGCGCTTAATGATTGATGCTGGTATTTTAGCCGAAATTGAAGAGAGTCAATTAGAGCTGAAGGATGTGTTTAAGCAAATCGAGGAGATTGCTTTCCATAACCAACTGAAAATCCTTGATGCAATGAGGGAATGCTCTTTGAGTGAACGGCATTTTTTTGAGGCTACCGGTTATGGGTACAACGACGAAGGCCGTGATGTTTGCGAGAGAATTTACGCATTAACTTTTAGAGCTGAGAAAGCGTTGGTAAGGCATCAAATTGCTAGCGGCACACATGCTATTTCCTTGGCTCTTTTTGGGTTGCTTAGGCCTGGCGATGAGATGCTCAGCATTACAGGTTCTCCATATGACACTATCCGGCAAACGATTGGAAACAGCCAAGACAAATCTAATCTCGGAAGCCTTAGGGACTTCAATATTGGATATAGCCAAGTTGACTTGCTAAGTGATGGGTCGATAGATTTGCCTTTATGCCTTGGAAGCATAAAACCCAACACAAAATTGATATATCTCCAGCGCTCTACTGGTTATAGCACCCATAAGGCTTTAGGGCTCGAAGAAATAGGGAAGGCTATTCGAGAATTGAAAAAGCGGCGCAAGGATTTAGTAGTCTTTGTTGACAATTGTTATGGAGAGCTATTAGAGAAAGATGAACCTCTTGACTATGGCGCAGATATTATTGCTGGATCCCTTATTAAAAACCCTGGCGGCGGGTTGGCGAAAAGCGGAGGCTATATATGCGGCAAAGAAGAATATATGGACAAGATTGCTGCACGGCTTACTGCGCCAGGTATTGCCTATGAGGTCGGAGCGAGCCTCGGAGAATCAAGAAGTTACCTGCAAGGGCTTTTTATGGCTCCGAGTATAGTAGCAAATGCGCTCAAAGGCGCGGCTTTGACAGCACTGACTTTGTCGAAAAGAGGATACCAAGTATTCCCGGGGCCATTTGACAAGCGAAGCGATATCATTCAAGCCATTGTCCTTGGTTCTGCAGAAAAAGTGGTCGCTTATTGCAATGCTATTCAATCAATGTCCCCAGTCGACTCATTTGCAATAGCAGAGCCATGGAGCATGCCTGGATATGACGATGAAGTGATTATGGCGGCAGGGAATTTTATTCAAGGCTCTTCTATTGAGCTAAGTGCTGACGGGCCAATGAGAGAACCGTTCATTGTATACCAGCAGGGGGGATTGACCTATGAGCATGTAAAGATTGCACTTGCGAATGCGGTTGCTAAATTATAAGATGCTTTCCTGTCAAATCTGAAAAACATGTCTGCTGGCAGAACCACACGAAGGGCTAAAAAAAGCATCCTGAAACCAGCGAGTGGCAAAACCGCCCCTATAAGGAGGTGTACCCTATTGTGCACTAGGCATGGCTGTAATTAAAACCGCAAAACAGCTAGATAGCAGACAAGTGTGTGTACTCTGTGCTGGGCAAAAGGATGTATGGCATAAACAAGAGTAGAATGATGGCATCTCTTTCTATGCCAGCATTTGCCCCTGCCGCCTTACTCTGATTTTTCCGTCTTAATCTTTTAGAAGATAGAACCCCTACGCAATTACTAAACTTACCTGCCTAGAATTTAAAACTCTTTCTATCAATTTCAACTTTCTAAATACTAAACTTGTAGCTTTGATCATATATAGGGTCTTGGATGTTAGCTTTTTATGCGTATTTATTCATTGGTATTCAAAGATATTAGTACCAAATAATATGCAGTTGCCATCTGGTCCGGTTGCTTCATGATCCATTTCATCATTTGGTACCATCAAAACAGAGTCCATATTAGAGCGAGTAGTGTACACATTATGGACAACTGGTCATTTGCCCTACAAGCTTTGGGTCCAAATCATGGATTTCTCAAAGCTGGCAGGGAAAGTTGTCAAGATATTAATAGTGTTGTTTCACCAGGATTCATCGAGAGGATTTTCTGTTTTATACGTTTGTTTTTGAGGGCTTTTCTCACCATTTCAGCAAGGGCGTTTCCACCTCTGTAACCATGTATGACAGTCATTTCGGTATTCGGCGCAGCTGAAACAATAAGCCTTTCTAGTTTGTATTTTGCTTCTGATACAGTCATTCCATGAATGTCAACTTCGATTTTTGGCATATTTATCTCTCTTATTCGGATTTTATGATATCTGTAATTGCAAAAGAGCTTCCTTAATTGAAAATTGTTCACAAAACAATTTTGATGTATACTCTGTGGATTTATTCTGTGTTTGCACAGTTCTTTTGCTTGCCATGTAATTGATATATTTTCTAGGTAGCAATGAAGCCTGTCCTTATCAAATCAAACAGAGCTGATAGTGGACAGGCTGCCATGCGTTACGTTTAACAAGATATACTCACGCCATTATACTGCAATGTGGGAGTTTGATGTTTTCGAGTGATAACCGCAACCTACTCTTAAAAACCAGCATAGGGCAGGGGAGGGTTGCTTTCGTGGAGGCTCATGTTGTTAGGCATTGTAACTTCAGCTTCTTCCAGCGTGTTAAGGCTCCATACTTCAATTTATAAAACAAAAAGTTGTTTTGCATTTCGAGTTTTCTGGAAAATTGGAGTTCTAGTGTTTGATTTCGGCTAGATTTTTCGAAAAACTCCGACAACTCTGCCCAGAATAACAACATCTTTCGAATAAATCGGGTTCATCATGGGATTTTCTGGTTGAAGGCGAATCCTGTTCATTTCCTTGTAGTAAGTTTTTACTGTTGCTTCATCGCCAATCAATGCAACAACAATATCACTGTTTTTAGCGTATTCCTGTTTTTGCACAATGACATAATCTTTGTCCATAATGCCTGCATTTATCATACTGGATCCTTTCACTTGCAACATGAAATATTCATGGCTGTCTCCGCCATTAAAAAATGAAGCGGGTAGGGGAAAGAGGTCCTGATAATCTTCAAAAGCAGTTATGGGATTTCCTGCTGTAATTGTGCCAATTATTGGTGCGTTAATAGTTTCTAGAAGCACATTCTGGCCAGCTAATACAAGCGCACGAGGTTTTTTTGGGTCTCGTCTTACATAGCCTTTTTTTTCTAGCGACTTCAAGTGTCCATGGACAGATGATGAAGAAGACAAACCAACAGCTGCTCCGATTTCTCTCACAGAGGGAGCATAGCCCTTTTTTCGAACTTCTTCTTTAATAAAGTCGAGTATTTTTTCTTGGATTAGTGTCGCTTTTCCGGACATTTTTCACCTCAATAAATCTTTTTATTCGATCTTTTTAATCGAAATGGCATTCTTAATCACGCAATTTTGTCACTTTTGCAGCTTGTTTTTTTCTATCTTCGTCCATTGTGACGTAATGGCGTCTTGTAGTGTTTATATCCTTATGCCCAAGCACATCAGCAACCAGATAGATATCGTTGGTTTCTCGGTATAGATTTGTTCCAAAAGTGCTTCTAAGCTTGTGCGGGGAAATGTTTTTTAGTGGGACAGCATTTAATGCATACTTTTTTAGCATCTTTTCAATGCTGCTTACAGTGAGCCGGCTGCGCCTTAATGACAAAAAAAGCGCCCCAGGGTCTATCTGTGTATTTTTGAGCATCTCATTTCGCTCTTCATTAACATATTTTGTAAGAGCTTCTGCCACTTCTTCGGGCATATATAAGATTTCTTGGTCTCCGCCTTTGCGCGTGACTAAGAAAGAATTATTTGCGAAGTTTACATCGCTGATATCCAGTCCCGCACATTCGCTAACCCGAATACCCGTGCCTAAAAGCAGAGTGACAAGTGCTAAATCCCGTTGTTTATTTTTGTCATGGAAAAGCTTTTGTCTTTCGCTCAAGTTAGTTCCTTCTTCTACAGCATCGAGCAAGTCAGCGCTTTCATTTGGATCAAGGCGGACAATTGCACGATCTCGAAGTTTCGGAAGGTCGACTAGCAGGGTTGGATTGGAGCGAATAACTTCCTTTCGATAGTAGTATTTATAAAAGGATCGCAAAGTCGACATCTTTCTGTTTTTGCCAGGAGCCGTATTTGTATAGACCTTCTTGACTCCATTTTTGTCTGTAGAGTATGCAGAGAGGTATTCGGTATACTTTTCAATGTCGATTGCTGTGACTGCCTCTAAATCATTTACCGAAAAATCATGGATGGATTCATATGAATCAAAAGCCGTATGATTGACCAGCAAATACTCAAAGAAAACCCTCATATCGTGAGCGTACGATATGCGCGTTCTGATTTGTTTAACTTCAGAAATGCCTCTAAAGAAATCTTCTGCAAAATCAGGCAGCAATGAAATCATTGACCTAAGCTTCTGGGTTTGCTCAACTAATTGTGTCTTTGAGTTGGAGCTTTGCATATTCAACCATTTTTTTTTCTTTTATTGTATCATCAATACCTTATTTTTTGCAACTTTTTTAGAACGCTAGTTCAAAAAAAATCCATAAGTTTTCAGTAAGTTTGAAAATTGTTGTATGGATGAAAAAGAAGGTTAAAATGAGAAAAGCGTATCTGAGTTTTATAGTCAATGCTTGCTGCTTCAATATTTGATATTATTTTTTCTTTCTAAGTACTGATGTATTGAATTCTCTGAATAAGATGTCTTTTTATCACGTCTGAAAGATTATTTTCTTTTTTCCTTTAGCAGATTGCAGAAATACCATTTCGCTGAATTTTCCCTGTTTAAGCCTATAAATATGGAATATTACAATAAAGATGACTTTAACGGAATAATATCTCAACTTAATTACTTATCTCTTTTCCCTAACTAGACCGGTTCTCAAGCTCATATTTGTCATTTGCTAGAAAATAAAAAATATAGCGAAAGGCAGGAAATAAATGCAATGTATTATTATGCATTACGTATATTTATGCATTTAAAAATAGTTCAAATGAACTTTGTAAACCATCAGCAATGTGAGCGCGCGTCTTGATAATTGTGCCTTGCTATCAAATCAAGGCTTAAAGAGATGCCTTGCAACAAGAATGTAAAAAAATGGACTTTTCAACATTGCCAACATTGCCGCTAATAACTTTAATGGAATATCAACATGCACTCGAACAGTTCGCAACAATCACTACTCCAAAATCAAAACAGATCCAATTCTCGCAGTTGAGTATCACCAAAAGAGTTAATTAAGCCGTTTTTTGAGAAAATCAATGTTATTGAGTTTTATGTGGATATACATTTTAAATGATTCTAAATTTGATATTTGAAAAAAAGCTATGGATAGTTTTTGTATGGTCAAAAAAACGAGTAGCCTCCCCTATTTGAATAGCTTGAATCTTTTTGTGTTTCATTTCATATATGTATCCCCTATTTTCTTTTGCCTAATGGCAATTAACAACATATGTAGAAAACAATGTTGTTTTTGAAGTTTGGTTATAAAGGAGATCGACATGATTTAAACTAATGATGTTGTTTGTTGAGAACTGCGATAATATAGCAAGGTGAATAATTAGGAGAGTAAAAGCAAACAGAGTCGTCAACTTCATTGATATGTTTTGGTTAGGACAGTTGCCAAATGAACCAGATGCTGTAGCTGCTTCTGGTTCAGCAGGTAATGTGGCTGAGTGTCGCTTTCCAGATTTTTGGCAGAATTTGAGCCCAAATTGTGGTTTCACAAAGCTTAGGCAACGACGATCCGTAAAAAGCTATGAGCTATGCACAAAATTCGCTTTTTCTTTCCATTGTATTGAGGATTGCTTATGGCTTAATTTCAGTTTTCGCTAGCGATTGGCTAATATCATTTTTCAATATCAGGGAAGCGGGAGTAGCAAAGGATGCTTCGAAATATCTGTCAACTGTTGGGTTAGCTGTACCATGCTTTTTCATTAATTCTGACATCAGCGGGGTGTTTATTGGATTAGGCACGACATTGCTCTCGACAAACTGAGTGTCAAAGAGTATGTGTGTACTTCATGGGAAGCAAACAATACTAATTCCCCTTCAGTAGCGTGCACGCGTCAAAGGCTATTTAACTGGAGTCTAGACACCATTTGTTAAAGAAGATCTTATGGGAGAACTCCAGCAGCCCCTTGCGGGGCTGCCGCCAGCACGCCCATATAGGGCATTCCCCGAACCGCCATTATTACAGGTGGTGGTGATTACTATTACTTATATCTTTAGGCGGCTTATCAGATAGCTACCAAATTGCCGTCCAAATCTTCAATTGTTCTTACCAGCTTTGCCCTCACATCTCCTCACAAACCTGCCTGACGCAGATCAATTCGCCAAACAGTTTTAGCTCTTGAGGGTGTATCCAAGCTTTCAGATACACAAATGCGCACTGATTGTTTCGCCGATCTTAGTGAAGTTGTGGCTGGATACCGAGATAGCTGTGACTCTTGTTGATAGGAAGAACGCTTTGGAATCTCCATTGCTGATGTTTTAGCAGAAGTAGCTTAGATTCTTACAACTGCGTCAATCACCATTCTTAGAGCTGCTTCTCGCTTGTCTTCAGGCAGAAAATCAAAGGCGTCGACAACTGCTTTGAATCCTTCCTTTGTGTACTCTAATTTTGTGTCTCTATCCATCAAAACCCCTCCTAAAGTTTATAGTTTAAAACATAGTCTTGGACAGCAAGCATATTTTCCCGCTTAGCATCGTAGCTGAAAGACATCATCTTATCTTGGCTCATAATGTAGCCTGTGGCGCCCAACTCATCAATAAGTTTTTTAGCGCGGTCTACACATTGGTCTACAGTTCCTTTGCCTAAGAGGTCCACTTTCATTCCTCCTGCAACACAAGTGCCTGGAATAACCTTTCTGACCTCGAATATGTCATCCATTTCAATAGCCAGCACCAAGTGGCCTCCAGGAACATCATTGACAAAATCCGCAAGCCTAATGAATTCGGCCTCACAGAAAATATGGCAGCTATAGTCGCCCTCGCATAACAATTTGAAAGAAGCTTCGCATAAAGGCCAGTAGAAGCGAGCAAATTGCTTGTTACTCATAACACTATGTGCAAGCCAAGCTTGGGACATGTCATTTACTGCTCTGTCTTTAGGTAAAGCGAGCACATTTTTTACTGCCTGAATATATACCGGTTTCTCGCTTTCCATCAAGTCATCGAGTTTTTCTGGAATCCTGCGCATGTCCTGGCAGAAGTTCTTGATTCCCCTATACCCTGAATACACACTTTCAATCGGATGGCGGGGTGAAACCCCTTTTTGCCTGATCGGAATGCCATATTCCTCAACAGCCATTTTGCTCATTCGCGCCCCATACTCCACAAAGGGAGTGATTGCATTATAGGCGTCCAAGATATGGCCGAAAGTCCAGTCCCCCACTTTCCTTGGCATGCCTTTTGTCCATAGGAACTTTGTCAAGTCTTCTCTAAATTCATCATACTCGTTCTCTTCCATGATGCAAATGTCGGGGGTGTTGATGCTTCCTACTTCGTCATTGATAACATACTGTGAACCAGCGACAAGCTTGATAATGTTACCGTTATTGCGTACGCCATAATCTGAATAGCAATCAAAATTGTAGCGTTCGATGTGCTCGCGGACGATTTTCTCCATAAGATCCCAGTCGCAGAGTGCTTCAGAGAATTTTGGTTTCAAGTCTGAGTCAATAATCTTCCATGTGAAGATATTTGCGGAAGTGGGCACCCTTGCCGGTTTCCTGCAATGAACCACGTCGTCGAAAAGAGAACGCCTTTCATCGAAAAGCTGTTTTGCATCCATTAAATTATCACCTCGTTTTTCATATAGAAATTTAGCCATCTTAATCAAGGCTATTGCACCAACATGCGACAAAACCGATACTGCCTTCTCTCTAAAGTAAGAGTATCGAAGTTGACACAAAATCCTTAAACCGTTAACTCAAGTTGCCCATAGCAAGCTAGTCATCAGTACTTGGCTAATGATGTCGAGTTCCTGCTTCACAGGTGCGATGAGTTCACTAACTCTCCACAGTCCTCAGACTAGCACGTTGCAACTCGCGGTTTCACTAGCTTCTCAAAAGCAAAACTTGCAGCTTAGGTTCTTTCATCTATGGCAATTTATACAAATACATATACAAGATCACAAATCGGTTCTATTTCGATCATTTCCTATGGATGAAATAAAACTCCAGCGATTGTTATAGCCACTCTAAATCTTTTTTTGGTCGTGACAAGAAACACAGGCATTTGCCACTGTCTTCCGCGCTTCTTTTATGTACACTATGCATTCTTAGCTTGATCTTTGAAATGTCACACCGCATGTGTCCTGACGCTGTTTTTCGGGTATAAGCTTCCCCAGCTTGTCCATCATAGATATTATAGCACAATCTTGTATGGCAAGTATATTTTAAAGATTTCCATAGTAGAATAGTTAGAAAATTTAAAAAATAAATAAAAATTTCAAAATATTTAACTTGTTTTTTATTCATGAAAAAGTCACACATACCAGAATTCTAAGCAAGGCAGTTTGAACTTCTGCTCGAAGCACTGACAGCAACTGGCAGGTATGATGTTCATCACAACCAAATAGCGCACTGGAGAAAATCAGTGGTTAAAGGCGTGTCGCAGAACCAATTTTAAAGGATAATTTCTAGTTCGATTTCGTGTTTCAATGGTATGCCATCATCCCCACGTGTGGGGATTGTGGGCTTTATGGTTCTCAAATAATCGAACTCATCCCACCTGACCAGACACATGGTAAAACCGCGCCGTTGGTAAAAACGCAACGCGTGCGTATTGTTATTGGATGTATTTACATATAATCGTTTGCAGTTTTCTTCAATAGCTTTGTCGACGGCAGCCTTAATTAGCAAAGTACCAATACCTTTGTTTGGAGTAATTGACTCTATAGCCATTATCTCGCACTCATAGTTAGAAATCCGGTAATAGCATAGCCAAAGACTTCGCCGCCTTCAATTGCTAAAAAGCATGGAAGCTCATTTAGAGGATGTTTAGTATCTCCTCAAAAGAACAGAAATAAATGACAATACAAACATTTGACAAAATGTGCTCAAATGCCTTTCGCAAACCTTCCACAGCCTCCGGCAATTGTCA
>WRIE01000038.1 GCA_009782875.1 Eubacteriaceae bacterium
CCTGAAACAAGACAATTTCGGCATCGACGAGCTCTAAGGTGCTTTAGGCGGCTTCCAGCCGCAACACCTGAACCCACCGCCTTCCAGGCGGTGGTGGTTCAGTTGAAGAAGCCGCATTGCCATTCGAATTCGCGTATAGAATATTTTGCGATGAAAAAACACCTTGTTGATAAGCAAGGCATTTCCAAAATTGAGCTATTAGTTATATTTATCCCTAATCCTAATCTTGTGACAGGTATTTGAAGCTTTCTTCAGTAATCCCCGAAACATCGATGCTGAACTGGTGCTTCTCAAGTATGCTGTCAAAAGCGTGGATCCACAGTTTCCAGTCGTATTGGATGCGGTCGAATTCTTCCTTTGACTCCATTTTTTCCACATAGTGAGTCCAGTTGCAGTCTCCCCACAGCTCCGACAAGCACATAGCTGTAAACTCTATGTCTAGTACGGTCTGCTTGTCCAATACGTCGTTGTGTACTACTATGGATGTGACCAAGTTTTCTCTGCCAAAGCTGCTCTCGTCTTCAAAGGACCTTGGGATCCACGGGAAATCATCCAGGCTGCTGGGCCTCCTCTTGTCGAGGATCAGCAAGTATGCGAACGCGTCAGAGCCTGGGCGCTCGATAAACTTGTAAATCTCATAGTCCCTCATCCGTAAGAGCCTGCGCACCTCAAGCTCGTTCCTCATCTTTCTCTTGGGCCGGGAAAAAAACTTTGCAGCGATAACAATTGTTGCCGCAGCGATAATGCCAGTTGGCTTCTTCAAGTTAAAACCGCTGCTTCTTATATCTTTAGGGGCCACAATCATCGATCTCCTTTACATTTGTTCTGCTTTCCGCTTCTCTTGCTTGCATGGTGATGCTGTACAAGACTTCCTGTGGTATGGAAAGCGAATATGGTCAAAGCATTAAGGCATTTTCCTTAATGTTTGATAACAGCGTACATATTCATATCCGTAACCTGGCCGTTCTTGATCGCGTTTGAGTGCAGCACGCCTTCCAATTGAAATCCTGCTTTTTCCAACACACGGCAAGATGCGACATTGTGGGCGTAAGGCTCCGCGAAAATGCGGATAATATCTGTGTTCTCAAAAATATAGCTGCAAGTCTGCCGGACAGCTTCGGTCGTTATACCTTTGCCCCAATAGGGCTCGGCGATGTAATAACCCATTTCAGCAGTAAGGCGGTGGACGTTGTCTTTGCGGAATACTCCGATGCTGCCTACAACTTTGCCATCATATATGATGGCAAATGCGTACTGTGTATCCTTCTGGGCACCCAGCATCGCAATGATAAATTCTTCTGCATCCTTATCGGTGTATGGATAGGGAATCCCGTCCCGCAAGTTGTCGAGCACTTTTTTGTTATTAATAGCAGCCACAAGATCTGGCGCGTCCTCTATCCTCCAATGGCGCAAGTTTACGCCTAATTCTTTCTCCATGTTGATTGATTTCCTCATATATCTTATTGGATATTCGCGCTTGCCTAAAAGTGCAATACCTTCATTCCCTTCATCAACAAAACCGTGTGCCAGATAGAAGCTGATGGCTCTTTCATTGTTAGATAAAACTTCAAGAGAACATTCGCTGTAACCCATTTCCTTGATTTTGCTTTCGATTTCGCGATAAAACCTATGCCCATAGCCTTTGCCGATTTTGCCAGGCAACAGGTATAGAGAAACCATGTGGATCTCGCCTTGCTTTTCTGATTTGCGGAGTATGCTTGCTCCAACGATATCTTGGTTTTCAAGCAATACCATTGAGAAAACTTTACCACCTCCAAGCCCTTTGGCCAAAAAGTCTACCCAATGGTCAGTTTTCAGAGCATCAAGGTAATCATCATCCACAATTCCACGGTAAGCAGTTTTCCAGCTTGTGGCAAGCACAAGGCTTATCTGCTTAATTTCCTCCAACTGAGCCATCCTGGCCATAATCATAGACATGCTCTCGCTTCAATTCAATCAATAATTCCAGGCTATTTAGAACCGGGTACCGCCAACATGAGGCGTAGATTTATCCCTTGGTACACCTTGTGTAACACAGCGACTTTCTTGGTTAGTTACCATGAAGAATTGCATGGTGGATTGTGGCTCAAAGCTGCGCTTATCTTTGGTTGTGCGCTTATGGGCATAGGCTATTTGCTAAAATGATAGTCAATTGATGACATGCTGTAATTTCCCAATTCTATTTTTCAACGCCGAGCATAAAACAGTTCGGCGGTGGTCATTTATATGGCTGGAAGTTAATAATATTTCATAAAATTCATCTTCAAGCCCCTCAAGAGCAGTTAAATCAATCCATGAAAAGTCTTTGACAAGCCCAATTTGTTTTTCGTGGTTGCTTCGGAAAGGTTTGCTTGGCGCCTTCCCTCTTGGTTGTATTGACTCGCTTAACAAGTCATGCCACATTGAAGTGCCGTTATCGAAAATAGGCGCGAGCCCAATCCATTCTAATGTGCAAGCTTCCCTGATTGCGCAGAAATTGTTGTAATGCCGGTCTACGTTAGCAATCAAGTAATCCAATACCAACATTTTGTCGATGTTGGTTTGCACATTGGGGATCCCCAAGCCTTCACAGCAATTAATAAAATGCTGGTATGGAGAAACCTTGTTGTCTTTTTTCTGGGTTTTGATAATTTGCCATGCGCTGACCATATCTGTATTCGATGTAATTATATCTTCGCAGACACTAAATGGCAAACCGTTTTCCCATGTCAGGGTGTATGGGACATGGTCTATATCCAGGCGGCGGGAAATAGCAGTAGCTAGCACTTCGTTAAATGGCTCCTGTTGGTGGGGATAGCTTCCTCCCTTAACCAAATAGTGTTTTCCATCGATTAGTATCCATTTTTTTTGTAGCCATCCGTCAGTAGTGTTGTCTGGCGAAAATAGGCAAAAAGGTTCTTCTATCGCTTTTCCGAACAAGATATTCCCAACATCACTAGAAAAATCATTGGTGAAAAAGTTGATCTTAGACCAATCCAATGGATTTTCTACTGGGTTTATCCAGTATTGATCCGTTAAGGATAGCCCGAGGCATTCAATCAATAATTGCAGTGGGGACTTCATTTTCATTGTATATAACGCCTCTGCTATTCCACTTCGGGTATTTGGTATTGACCGATCAAGCCACCACTCTAACAAATCGCCCAGATATGCCCGATTATCCTGTGTAACAATTCCAACAGGCAAATGCTCGGGCGCAATTGTCTCAATAATATCTAAGATGGCTAAGTTTGATGTGTCAATATCGATTTCTGCGACTTCAATGTAGCGGTGCATCAAAAAATATCGCATGATTATACTCCCTGCCTAAAATCAATTAATTATACTATATACCGCAATCCGCAAGTAGAGTTTAATCTCTTGTTTTAGGCAGAGGTTTCAAATAACCAGGCTTTGATATTGTTTCATTGCTGCATTGCTACACAATGGCTTTCCATAGTCTAGGCAATGGCGGTCATTTAAAGCTTCTTGTGACATAATGCTATAGTTGGTGGCTAAGTAAGGCGAATCGATTCGGAAAAGACTGAATGGAGCGCAAAATACACTCCTTTCAGTCTTTTTTCAGACAAAGCCATGGAAATGGTGAACTTGTACCCAAACTTCCTGTCAAAGCTGGCCGGGCAGCGCGACACAAACCTTGGACCGCATTCTCCCAACCCAGAAATTGTGTCTCCAACCACGTGCTTGCTGCCAGCAACGCAAACCGCGTCTTAATAATAACCACAGCTCTGCAGCTTGCTTAGGTAGGCCAGTGCCGCCCTGTTATACTCCACATCCGATGAGGAGCCATCCAAGGCGTCAATCTTGAACAGAATCTCGATCTCGTTTGTCATTTTCCTGATGACAACTTGCTTGCATTATGACCGGCCGTCCTTGTTGTAGCCGCGCCCTGCCTTGAGCGCGCCGTCTTCCAAGCTGGCGTCGTTATTGCCTTGGAAAGATATGGTCGTGATTCCGGTTGTACCGTTCCGATTGGTATGCCATATTTCTGGAAGGACGGAAAAGCCAGGATTGGAATACGGAGTTGGGGCTGTGCCCGCCAATGCGCCTTGACTCTATTGAAAGAGCTTAGCGCGCCTGCAGCCCCCTCCTCCAGTAAAAAGTCAAGGTCAAACCCAGATAGCCTTTCTGGGATCTACGTAAGCGGTGCCTGCAGTTCAGAAAATGTTGACAGCGCAATCGCTTTTGCTAGGATGCCTGGGCTGGCCAGCCATCTCGACTGGTCTCATTTGACTGGACTGTTGATCATCTACAAACCCGCCGGCTATGATTTTGTTAGTTAAAGCCATTGGGATCGTCTTCTTTGTTTCCAGCTTGCCCGCTGTTATGTGTGCCAAATATTCACCTCTATTTTTACCTTGTTGGTTTTGGCATTTTACCTATTGTAGTTAGTTCAATCACTTCGGTGAACAAGCCAAAATGGCTGCCTTTGTACAACCGGATTTTATAGTAGTAGGTAGTGCTAAGCCCAAGTTCAGTGTCAAGGTAAGGAGGAGGCCCTGTGGCAGTCTGCACCAGCTCAAAGTCACCGTCTCTAGATGTAGCCCTGTAGATTTCCGCCCCGTCATATTCCGATCTTGACCAGAAGCTAAGGCTGACAGTGTTAGTGTCAAGACTTGCGCTTCCCCTGAAATCTTCAGCGATGATAGATCCTGTCTTGACCTCGATCGCATCAGTCATTTTGCCGGGCCAGTCTCCTTTGTACATGCGGATCTTGTAGTAGTAAACGGTGTCTGGCTCAAGGCTTGTGTCAAAGTAAGGTGGAGCTCCTTTGGCAGTCTGGACAAGCTCGAAGTTCCCGTCTCTTGATGTTGCCCTATAAATTTCAGCTCCATCATATTCCGATCTCGACCAGAAACTTAAGCTAATAGTGTAGGCGTCCAGCCCAGCGCTTCCCTTGAAATCCTCTGCGGTGATAGATCCTGTCTTGACTTCGATCGCATCAGTCATTTTGCCGGGCCAGTCTCCTTTGTACATGCGGATCTTGTAGTAGTAAACAGTGTCTGGCTCAAGGCCTGTGTCAAAGTAAGGTGGAGCTCCTTTGGCAGTCTGGACAAGCTCGAAGTTCCCGTCTCTTGATGTTGCCCTATAAATTTCAGCTCCATCATATTCCGATCTCGACCAGAAACTTAAGCTAATAGTGTAGGCGTCCAGCCCAGCGCTTCCCTTGAAATCCTCTGCGATTATTGAGCCAGTTTTTGCCTCAAATGATTCGCTCATAGCTCCAAAAGACCCATCTTTGAACAAGCGCACTTTGTAGAAATATGTGCTGTCTGGGGACAGACCCTTATCGTAATAGGTCGGCTTGCCTTGGAATGTGCCAACCAATTCAAATGGGCCGCTAGCCGAATTGGCGCGGTAAACTTCTGTCCCGTCAAATTCCATGCGTGTCCAGAAATTGATGTTTATTGTGTAAGCGTCTAATCCAGTAGTCCCATGAAGCCCCTCTGCCACCAAATTTGCATCCTCAGGGCTTCCGCCAAATTGGACAGGTTCTCCAGTTTTTGCCAAGTCATATAGCGGCTTGGTGACATCATCATATCCTTCAGTTGAGAAGGTGACCTTCATATTCTGGACTTGGGTCATCTCTTTTGCCGGGTTGCCTGGGGTGTGGAAATTCCGGGTTGTAAACCACTCAAGATCGGCTATGCCATCCGCGCCTGTTGTGAACTCTCCCGTTTCTCCGCTATCAGTTACCCATGTGATGAGCCTGTTCGCTAGGGGGGTTCCTGTTTTAGCGTCAACGTATGCGCGCTTGGATGTGACGCCGATATCAATGGACAGGTATGGCTCCGTATTGTTTGTCCCGATCGTTGGCGGCCATGTAAAGTCAACTCCATCTAATACCGAGTCCATGATTTTGAAGCCATAGCTGTCATAGTACCAGTATCCGATGCGAAGCGGCTCATATCCTGTGTCGTTAGTATTGATTTTTGTGAAAGTATTGTCGTAAAACCAACCGTTGCGGCCAACGCCATACCCAGACCCGGATGTCAAAAATGACACATTTGAGATGAAATGGTTTCCGGTAAATACTACAGGGTCTGTATCCAGCTTGCCAGCAGATCCCGAGAAATCTACGCATGTGTAAGAGTAATCCACATTCTTGAAGTTGAGGTCCTCTGTTAGCGCTTCCACTTTGATAATATTGTCTTCAATGCGCAGATTGTCTGTATACAAACTGTCGCTAATCATCAGCGCCCTGATGTAGCTTGCTTTTGGCCAAGCTTTGCATATGATGACATTGTTTTTGATCAATATATTGTCAGTTCGGACGTTGGGGTCGCCATCATATTGGAACAAGCGTAGCCCAGCTATGCCGGAAGGCCTGTCAATTGCGATTTGGTCTCTGGCATCTTTTGAGCGTCTTTCATGGGGTGTTGCATGCACATAGACAAAATTGTCTTTAATAACTGCGTTGCTGTGCGAAACTCCGAGCCCCAGCGGATTGAATCCTAATGCAAAAATCTTGTTGTTTGCTATAGCTTTGCTTAACGAAGAGTTGATAGCATATGAGTTGCCTGCAAAGCTGTCTGTGTATACTTCGTTGCCGATCTTTTGGCCGCCGCTGACAATACCGTAGTGGCGGTGGCGGCGCACTGAGTTGTATTCAATGCGGTTTTCCTCATTCCCATTTGCATAAATCGCCATTGGGCCATTGGCGCGGTTTGTCAAGTCTGATCCCCTGTCGTTGACAATATTGTGGTGGACATATGACAGGTCGTCAGTCCTGATTCCACAGACATCACGCCCATAATATGAGACATCAAGGCCGGCAATCTCCAAATCCGAAACATGGGTTGCGTGGAACGGAGTGTATCCGGACTCAACTATTCCATTCCCTCCATTTGCGCCTTGGATTATAATCCCGTTGAACACTTTCTGGTTCCTGAAATTCCATAGTCCGCTGCGCACACCGAATGTCGCGTCCTCGCTATAGTCAAGATCTGCCCTAGTATGTGTGTTTTCATTCATAATGTTGTTTGGCTCATTATCATAGATAATTGTATGCCCTCCGAGATCAAGGGACACATTATGCCCGCTTAGAACTATTCCACCATTTGGAGCATGGATATCTTCAGTCAACAGATATTTCTTATCATTGCCTTTCAAGCGGTAAGGCAAACTCTTGTCCTCGAGGTCTTGGGGGATCTTGACAATGTCCCCAGGCAATTCAGGTGTTGTAAAAGAGTAGTCGCCAGATGCGAGAAAGGCTCCATCAGATCCCTTAACCTTTATTCTGTAGTGGTATACAGTTCCAGGCTCAAGGCCGGTAAGATGAAGCAAGTGCTGGTAATAGTACGAGTTGCTATGGGTTGTCTCCATCCCATAGCTTGTAGTCTTTCCATACTCAATCTTCGCCAGAGTCGGCAGGTTGGTTGCAAAAGCCACAGCTCTGGAGTAATAAGATTCATACTCCCAAAATGCTTTGCTCTCGAACTTCAAGTTTGAGCCAAATGTTTCTTTTAACAGTGGCTCAGATTCTGGGAGAAAGAGTGTATTTCGCATATTGAAGAACCATTCGTCATCATTTTTAGGATCAATGAAGAGCTTTGGTGCAACCAAATCATCTACTGCTGAACTGGCAAATGCCCATTGGCGGCTCCCTGATAAAAGA
This sequence comes from Eubacteriaceae bacterium, assembly GCA_009782875.1. Classification (GTDB taxonomy): domain Bacteria; phylum Bacillota; class Clostridia; order Eubacteriales; family Anaerofustaceae; genus WRIE01. The sequence continues at coordinate 7,619 of WRIE01000038.1, forward strand.
GTCATGGCTACAAAAACCAAACATGCGGTAAATTTCAGATGTTTGCCCTTATATAAGGGTTTCTTTTTTAAAATATCCATAATCCCTCCATTTAGTCTGTTTAAGATCGCTGGAACGCCATTCTGCTCCCGGGTGCATAATTGGCAAAGAACATCAATACTTTAATTACAATGTAACTTAACTGTAACCATTTCCTCGCCTTTTTGCAAGAGTTTTCCTTTACAAATTGAATAGTTTTTATGTTTTTCACAATAGATGGTGAAATGTGAATGTTGCTTTTGTGGCACAACTATACATTATTGATTTATTTTCATCTTTTGTATGCCATTGACTCCAATTCTTTTGTCTGCTTGCTGTTCAACTATCCCAAACCAGCTAATATCTGTTGTCGATGCGCAAATATCAATTGAGCGTATCAGCGCCAAAAGTGCAAGAACTGGATCAAGCCATTTCTCAAGACGGAAAAGATGCTATTTTATCATTTCAAACAGGCCTCGTGGCATGGCAAACAAGCAGCAGGCGCTATCTTGTTATAAAGATGCTGATGCTCTAGGCTCATCCTTAAACAGGTGCAAACTGAAACAAGAGTGTTGGAATTGATTTTAGCGATCTTGAAATTGAATTAGTAGAATGGATTATGGTTGCTTTTTTTACCATTTGTCAGCGCGATTTTTAAATGTGCAAATGAGAAGGCATTCTAATGGCGAAAAAGTGTGGGCAGGAAAACCTGAACTAATACAATCAAGACTCACAAAGAGGCCAGCAACATTCATGTGATAATGAAGGAGTGATAGTACCAGTGCCTACAGATCCTCGATTCTAAACTATTCAGAAGACAGGCAGTGTAAAGCGTTAATACCTTTCCATATCATGGAAAAGGATAGCGCGATTCCTCCCTCGACCTATCAAGCTTGAGGTGGGTTATCCTCGCGCAAGATTAGATGAAATAAGGGGGTCATTTTTAAATATTTTCAAACCTTTCCCAAGTATGGCGCAAATCTCGATTCAGTCAGGTATTCTGCCAAAAAAAGCCGAAACTCTTCCCATTCTTGGTAATGTCCATGTTGTTTAAGTGGTTTCTGTTTATTGGATGATGAATGGTTTGCGGCTCAAAAGTATCAAACACATAAAAATGGACAGAAACAAATACGGGACGCTGGATGCGCCCCGTATTTGTTGTATCTATCCTTCCGAGCCGGTTAAGCCAAATTGCCGCACTAAAGTTTTTTGACTAAATCAAGGCAGATCCACCCGCTTCCACTAATGAGTTTGCCCCACTTAGACGATCCAGTGCCGGTTGACTCAGCTGCGATGGTGTAGATGCCTTTGTCGCTGATTTTCCCTACAATGGCACTGTCAGAGCCTGGTCCGCTATGGATGTCCATCGGGTTCGCAGTCACTCTGACCAGATAAGGATTAAAAACTGGCTCACCCTCCTGTGGAGGTGTTTGGGCGCCTTGGGGCGCTGATACTCGCAAGCCGGACGACATGCCGTCTTTGACAGCGGCGCGGAAGGAATCCATGCTTTCACCATGTTTTGGGTAGAGTAGGATAGTTTTATTTCATTTTTGCATTCAAACCCACGCTATTGTTAGCTATAGCAGCGTTGTGCATTGCTTGGCAAATAGAAAATGAATGAAATGCGTATGCGATAAAACAAACCTCTCTCCGAACCGTGCGTACGTCTCCCAACGTACACGGCTCTCCATTGCCGCTCGAACTAAAAGCTAACTCGGATGTGTTTTTGTACTGGCTGCTTGCTGGCGACAAGCAAGTTATTTGGGATGATATCACAACATTTCCGTGCTTTTTTACATTCTGAAATCCTGGCAAAGCGCAGCATTCTTGAAGTCTCTCCTTCTACTTGCACGATATGCCACCTGTCGCTCTTGCATCTATGGGATTTAATATACTTTGATGTGCTTGTTTTGTGTTTTGAAGCAAGAGTTTTCAAACAGCTGTACTCCATCAGATATGCAAAATACCCAAGCTTCCGGTAGTTGCCAGCAAATCGATAATAACTGCACAACATGCATAACTGGGTGTTGTATATTTTCAGTATCTCATAATCAGGCTTGTATGCCAGATATGGGCGATGGCGGTAGCGTAGCTTTCCGTCTTTTCCCTGGGCAACAATGCCGTATGCAAAAGCATGCCGAAGGACAATGCTCTCAAGTGGAATGCTAAGCTGTATGCTGGGCATATGCCCGCCAGTTTTTTTTACACTGATATCGTATCCTAAAAACTGTGTCTTCTCTGATGCGCGCTTTATTGATATCGCCCCATCAGATAGTTTGCAATTGAGGATCTCACTGCAAAATTGCCCAAGCATTGACACAACTTCCCCACACTTGCTTTTCGGTCCATCAATCCCGATTATTAAAGACTCTCCATAGCGGATATGCCTAATTGCGAATCTGTCTTTGCCCATTTCCAGGATGCGCTTGTCGAGCTCGTCAAGGCAAATATTTATGAGTATTGGGTACAAAATCCCGCCAAGGGCTGTTTGGCTGTATGTACGCCCCAGTGTAAAATCTTGTAGCGCGCCTGAGTTTACAAATTGCCTCACAAGAGCAATAAATCTCGCATCTTTGATCTTTGCTGAAAGATTGCCCATTGGGTCATAATTACATCCTTGCAGATTGCATGTTATAAACCAGTTGCATGAACTAAAGTCTTTTTGGGCCGACAACAATGCGGAATGGCAGTCTCTGCCCAGTCTTCCCATATGGGACTGGTTTGAAAACAATGGGTCAAAAATAGATTCTAAAACCATACGCAAGCTTTCTTGCACAAGCGCCAGCCGCACATCAGGATGCCTGCTGTCCATACCCGGCAGCCATGTGTTTTTCAATAAAGCTGCAAATGAGCCGTCTTCCAAGCTTTCAGGCATGTCTATGGCACAACATGCAAAGTCTTCCCTGCTTATGTTTAGCCGCAAGTTTGCATAAGCCATTTCGTAGATATCAGTTCTCTTCAAGTACCGGAAAATGCGTGTGAAAACTTCATCTTTATTTTTTTGCGAGTTGCTTTTAATCCTGCCCAAAACCGTTTTTGTCTGCTGCATTGAGGTTTTCCTCCGTATCAATTGCGATTTTGGCCGCAGCAACTGCTTCCCTTCGCCATGTAAGGGCCATTAACCCTCTCAAACTACTATGGAAGCTCCGTACCCATGCGGACGGATCCGTTTAGGGCATCTCCAGTTAGCAATGCCGCTAGGCTATAGGGCTGCCGGATACGCTTTCGTTTCTTTATGTAGATGCGAAGATTGCTTGACAGCCAGAAATACTGGTTTCTGTATCCCTGTGTCTTCGCAGGGATAATGGTTCCCTCCAAGGCCAAGTTGGCTCTCGAAACTAGCGTTCAACAAATCTAGTTTTATCCTCATGCCCTTTGCCAATTCCCTGCCATGCTATTGTCCCTTAATGCTTTCGCATTTCCGGTAAGGCAGGCTGGCTATGGCGCTGTCTTGCCATGCAGTGCCTACGCTGCTTTTGGCATTGCCCTATCTGGACGCACAAACCAGTGGCCAGGGTCAGCATGGTTGCTGGCAATGCCCCTTCTGGCGCCTTCATAGTGGCCAATGATGACACCGTCTTTCATTGGATCCAAGTTGAACATTTTGCATAGATAAACACATAGCTCAACAGATTCATTGAAAACGCTTCGAAAATAAGCTTTGTCAGCTAAACCATCTTCGCATATTTCAAAACTGACATGCGTGTCATTTGCAGAGCCTTTGGAGCCTGAAGCGCTGTGCCAACCGCGATGGTTCCAAGGCAGTGTTTGATAGGTCGCTATCGCCCCATTGTCCAACTTGCCAATAAAGGCGTGAACACAAGCATTTGGGGCGGAAGCTTGGTTCCAGTCGTTCTTGTTAAGATTCTTGCCAAGCAAGCCATCGTCAGGATTGACGTATCGCTTCAAGGTTGGGTTATTCGCGCCGAGTAGGAAAAGCGTGATGCGCTAGACCTCTCGCCAAACCGTGCATACACCTCTCGATGTACACGGCTTTCCATTATCGCTCTTAACTTCTTTGCCGTTAAAATTGCCTAAAGCGGGGTTTTCCCCAGTGTAAAATCCGGCAAAACGCGCGATAACTGCTCCCCTTCGCCACGCAAGGGCCATTAACCCTCTCAAACTACTATGGGAGCTCCGTGCCCATGCGGATATACATCCGTTTAGGGCATCCCCAGTTAGCATAAACAATTGGCTTACAGGCTGCCGGATATGCTTTCGTTTCGTTGATACCGTCAAACCGGCTCGCTATATGGGCTTATGGCAACCTGCAAGCCACAGGCGCAATGCTTGCAGTGCCCATATACAAAGCATCTCTTTTTTCGACACTTTGTCCGCACACAACGGAAGCTTGAAACTCGCAATAACAAACCCAGTTCTATCCTCGTGCCTGTTTATCCGATCCCTGCCATGCTATGTTCCCGTGCCGGCTTTCGCTTTTCGGTGAGGCAGGCGGATTCCCGTGTCGCCTTGCGGGGCAGATGCCAAATCTGCCTTTGCCTATGCCCTATCTGGGCGCAAGCCTGTGCTGTGCACCATAATGCCTTTTACAGCAATATTGCGTCCAGCCTTGTAGCAGGCATTGTTGACAAGAATTTGCTTATGAAGATTCAAACTTTTTCCTCCTTGCGCTAAAGGCATAGATAGAGTTCAAATCTTGGCGGGTCCTTGTTCTCCCTAAATGTTTTGAAATATGCTTTGATAATCCTGTTTATGTGATGCAGGATCATAATACTATATGGGTTAAGTGCTAGGCCTGACACTGGAAGCAGAGCAAAATACATGCACGGGAGCCGTTTGGAGCCTTTATGCCCCTGTAGCCAAATAGCAGAATTTGTTGAAGGCCAATCGAGCTGCTTGGCAGCCCGTCATGATAAGGTTTTCCACCGGCTCGCTTTTATGCAAGTGGTTTTAGCCCTTTAGTTTTGGCTTTCGATTTCTACTGATTTTTCAATAACTGGGATTCCGGCTAAGACTAGAGGGGTTGCGATCAGGCATTCATAAACCATTTTGATCACAAAAGTAGAGGCTATCATTTCAATAATGTCTTTCATTGGCAGAGTAAATGCCCATGCAAGCAGAGCGAATGCTATAGTATCTAATATTGCGCCAAGCGCGGTGCTCCCAATCGTGCGCAATGCCAGCCATTTTTCACCCGTCAAGCTCCTGATCCAGTCCATCGAGGCTGCATTTAATAACGATCCTGCTATGTAGGCGGCAAAGGACGCGAAAATGATGCGCAAGCTATATGAGAAGAGGAGATCATAACTGGCTGAAAGCTCGCTTCAGGCATCAAAGGGGGTAAAAGTAGTAGCAGCCCAGGCAAAAATGCAAAATGCCAAATTTGAGAAAAAAACCCACATTATCTTCTTTGCGGCTTTGAAACCGAATAATTCTGCAACAATATCCCCAATCATAAAAGTGCATGGGTCTGTAATGTGCCAGCGTCCATAACAATAGGTCCAATTATTATTGTTTTGGTCGCTATTACGTTCGCGATAATATAGAAGTGCGATACATATCCCAAAAACTCAATTTGAGGGATCTTGGTCTTTGTTTTTTAAAGCTGCTGCCCGGTTTTATTTGCTGGAGGTTGATTAGGCAACTAAAAAATCATACTAAATGATGAAATTTTTATATGTTGTTCATTACACTAATTATTTAGGTGTATTAAGAGCAGGTAATTGATATCAAAAGTTACACAAGGTATCGACATTCGGTAAAAGTGAATAGAAAAGTATCTTTTTTCATTTTTAGTTGCATTTGTTATTGTTTGTGTAATAATATATTTTTTGAAAAAGTGATATTGCAACTAATTAATGGTGTTGCTAGATTAAAAACACCCAATTTTATTTTAAGAAAGGTGTTTGTTGGAAATTATCGAATGAAGATTAACGATATTCCCCGAAAATGATACAAAAAAAACGATTTGAAAAGATTATCTTTTTATAAAATCGGGTAAAGTTTTCAAAGATTATTTTTGTGTGAGAAATAGGCGAAAAAACAATAAAAACAAGATATAATAGTAGTTGACAACTATGAGCTGATTGAGTCCAATATTCTAGCATATCAATTTGATTTGTATCATTTATATGTGAATGGATTATGTGATCGTTTTTATCCTTTTTAAGTAATTGTCGAACGAATATCAATGTTAAAACGGGTATCAGTATATTTTTGTCACAAAGATCCATGTTACTATGCTTTATCTTAAAGTGGCAATAATTCAGTATAAGCAAAGGTTAACACCACTTGCAGTCAAGTATTATCAAGTACTCGTTTACTGTAGATTGATAAAACGATTACAAAAAAGAGTTTGGTTGATTTTAATGCTCATATTTCGATAAATCGGTACATTTCAGGGGAGATTAATGAAAAAAATCACGTCACGAATCAACATTGAGACAGCTACCCTTCGAGCAAAGTTTATTACTGAACATGCGCCAGGCAGCTACACTGGAAAAGTCTCCACTGACTCTACAGTAATGCTCACTATCCATCCCAATGGCGATATGACAATAGTGCGGGATAATAACCCAGACAAAATTACTTATGGAAAGAACGGTCTGGTCAAGTATGTGGAGACAGTGAAGTAGCGCCTCGTTTCATTAGATGCCCACTGCGGGCTTGTTGCGCCATAAAACTGCAATGCGCTAAAACATAATAATAGCAGCCATACAACAGCTTTTGCTGTGTGGCTGCTATTATTCCTTAAAAACGAATTCCTTTGCCAACCTTCTCTTGAAACTAGACTTTGCTGGTAGACTTGTTGAAAAAGTCTTCAAAAGTGATCTCTTCCCCTTTGGGGAGGAGTGTGATCAACCTGTGGGGACGCCCTTCGATCAAAGCGCGGTAAGCTTCAATTGTTGCTGGTTCAAATCTCAGGTCAGTTCCAGAGCGCTCAGCAGCTTCCTGTGCCAATCCAATGTACTTGGGATCAACTTCCTCTTCAGTTTCTGTTTGCATGTATACCGTATTCTGGTAGTTCTTGTACATTGACCTGATGAGCCGCTTGGCCCTCTCTTCGCCATATTTTTCAATCATACGATCGTAATTGGAAGAGGAGTTGTCGTCAATTTTTGACTCGATCCAGCTTCTATTTGTGAACATGGAACTCCTTCTCAACTCTTTTATGTCTGGGTGCTCACACAATAAAACATTAATACAGTCGTCTGTTTGAAGATACAACAGGTCACAATGGGTTGCCCTAATGCCAAGCAACGCGTTTCCGCAAAGAGAATAGCTCAACAAAACTTGGTCATAGCCCTCCAATGAGTCAATTGTCTCTTGCAGCTTTTCTCTAAGCTTGTTTGGGGAGGCGTGTAAACCTGGCTCAAGCCACGTCACATCGGCATAAATTTCAGCTTCTTCGTAAATCGGCTGAAGGTCCGGTCGCAGTAAACCACAGTTAATAAATGCCTTTTTCATCATTCCTTCGCGAGGATACCTCTTCAAGCGGCGGCAATGGCCGCTACCTGGTCGGGGTAAATCGCGATTACCTCTTTTCCAGTTTTTTTTAAAGTGAAAGCAGGAGTGGTTGCCCCATCTCGCGCTGCGCGCATGGAGCTTGTGAAATTTGCATACAAACCCGCAGTGCGCCGGGCACGTTGCCCTTCGCAAATGGTTACCTAAGCCGATGAGCGAAGGATTTGGGCATTCGCCTTCATATTCTTGGGTAACATAGCCAATCAGGGCATAGGATAGCCAATCAGTCATGTGTCTTAATTTCACCACAGCCCACGCCTAAAGCCTCTTAAGAGGATAAGAGAGGATAAGCAGCGGGTTATTGGCTTCCTTTTCGAATCTGGAATAAACATCCCTATTATTGTATAATACTAACAATTTGCATTATATTTCATTACACCTTTTTTTGCAATACACATTGGCTAGAGTGCGCTAAAACAGCTTGACCAAGTGTATTTTAGCGCTATAATTAGGGCGCTATAGCTTTTTGTCGAGTATAGCAACCTTGAGAAAATTGCAATTGCCTGTTAAAGGTGTTGGTTTTTAATCAAAACTGTTGCCAATATCCCCATTGATTTGGCCAAGATCCCATCACCTTTGAATTATACAGCCACATATATGGAATTCGACGCTAGTAGGCGGCGTTAGCTATGAAAATAAGCCTGCAAATTACAAAATAAGGAGGGGCGCATCCCCCACTCTAGCAAATGTGGGTGTCTTGAGCGCCATAATTTGATGAATTATACAGAAGCGAGAGCATTCATCAGCGCAGCATATGTTTTCGGAGAAAAAATCGACTTGGAAAACATCACCAGGCTAATGGACCGTATGGGAAATCCCCAAAACGGCATTAAGATCGTGCATGTAGCTGGCACAAATGGGAAGGGTTCAACGAGCACGATGCTCTCGTATATCCTTCAAGAAGCCGGTTATAAAACCGGGCTTTTCATATCGCCCTATCTCGAGCAATTTGAAGAGCGCATACAGGTGGACAATGTACCTGTTAGCAAAGATGATTTGGTTATTGCGGTAACTGAAGTCAAAGAAGCTATTGACGGCATTGTCGCTGACGGGTTTCCCTATCCCAGCGAGTTTGAGGTAGTCACTGCAGCCGGTTTTTCCCACTTTAGAAGAGCTGCTGTGGATGTTATTGTTTTGGAAGTGGGAATGGGTGGCCGATTTGATGCCACAAATGTAATTAACAAATCTGACGTTTCGGTTATCACGACAATAGCCCTCGACCATATGCAGTATCTTGGCGACACTGTAGAGCAAATCGCTTTTGAGAAAGCTGGGATAATTAAAGATGGCGGAGACGTTTCGGTGTATCCGCTGCTTGCTGGAGGCGTCATTGATGTGATAAAAGAGCAAGCTGCACTGAGAAACGCCACTGTACGCCAAAATGATCCTGGATCAATCACATTAGTGTCAGCGTCTCCAATTGGCCAGACTTTGCGCTATTCAAACGAAGACTCCCCTTTGGGAGCGTTTGAGTTTGATTTGGCTCTGCTGGGCAAGCACCAGTCTATGAATGCCCTTAATGTCCTCACAGCATGCGAAATTTTGAAAATCAAAGGTTTTAATGTCGATTCTGATATAATAAAACGCGCTTTGGCAAAAGTAAAGTTCACAGGACGTTTTGAAGTGATGAATTTTGATCCATACATTATAATTGATGGAGGCCACAATATCGAAGGAGTCACTTCTTTTGTTGAAAACCTGCGGACCTACTTCCCGGGTAAGAAAGTCACCCTTTTCTATGGCATGCTTTCGGACAAGCAGGTTGATGAGTCCGTTGAGCTGCTCGCGACAGTTTCTACCAAGGCGTATACCTTAACCCCATCTGATGCGCGGGCTGTGCCTGCCAAAGATATGGCAGAATTGTTCACTTCGAAATTCCCGGAGATTCCTGTGTTACCACTCGAAAGCATTGATGAAATCGGCCAGTATATCGATTTCGATGATACTGATGCGATATATGCATTTACAGGCTCCCTATATATGATAGGCGCAGCAAGGACTGAGTTGACTAGATTGATCTCGCTGAACAATAAATAGCAAGATTTGTGCAAAGTGTTTTGTAGAAGAGCCTGTAGATTGTGTCAACGGCTCTTCAATTGACATATTTTAAGTTTCCTTGCTATTTTGTAATTTAGTTGAAAAAGCAATTTGTTACAATTTAATAATAATTAAGAATGGATAGCAATGTACCCAATACTGGAAATTGACAAGTCCATCATCGCAGGAAACACCCGGCGTTTAGTACAGATGTGCAGCCAACACGGAATAGAGGTTACAGCCGTCACTAAAGTTGTGATGGGTGACGCGGCGATTGCCAGCATTTTTGTTGACAACGGAATTGCGCGGATTGCAGACTCCAGGATTCCGAATTTGGCAAAGCTGGCAGGGATTAATGCAGAAAAGTGGCTGATTCGGACCCCAATGATAAGCGAAGCGCCCCAGGTAGTAGAGTTGGCTGATGTTAGCTTGAACGCTGAGATTTCTGTTCTGCACGCTCTGGACGACTCTGCGAAAAAGCAGTCGAAAATCCATAAAGTAATCCTAATGCTTGACCTTGGAGATTTGCGGGAGGGATATTTCCGCAAAGAAGAGTTGGAGAGTGTCGCCGGTTTTGTGCAGTCAAGCAGCAACCTGGAATTGTATGGAATTGGGGCAAACCTCGCTTGTCTGAACTTTGCGCTGCCCGACACTGAGAAAATGGGTGAGCTTTTGGGTATCGCCTCAAAGCTTGGTGTCAATCTAGTAAGCGCAGGAAACTCTGCAAGTTTGGATTTGATGCTTGCGGGAGGCATGCCTAGCGGCATAAACAATTTGCGGCTGGGCGAGTCTTTGTTGTTTGGCAGGGAAAGAGCCCGCTTCAAGTATCTCGATGGAACTCGAAATGACGCTTTTATTTTAAAAGCAGAAGTCATTGAACTTAAGGAAAAACCGTCGGCCCCCTGGGGGGAGATCGGGGTTGACAGTTATGGGCGCAAAGCTGTGTTTGTCGACAAAGGCATTCGAAAACGGGCTATCCTGGCTTTAGGAAAGCAAGATACCGATATTGAGACTATGTGGCCAGTAGATCCTGGCATCGAGATAATTGGAGCTTCTGGCGACCATTTGATTGTGGATGTGGCGCAAGCCTGCAGAGATGTGTTTGTAGGGGCAGTTATGCCATTCAGGCTCGGGTATTACGCGTTGCTGCGAGCATACACGTCACCTTTCGTAAACAGGGTGTATTTGAATTGATGCCAATCCCTGGCATCAGGGATGCACATATTTTCGCAAGAATTGTCCCATAAAAAGAGGAGGAAAATTTATGTTCAAAAAATTCGTGTCAATCTTTTTAATCGCCATCCTTTGCTGCTCATTTTTAGCAGCTTGCGGAGGCGGTGGAAACAACAATCAAAATCAAGGACAGGACGAAGCCAGGTCATATCTTGTCGGCACTGACACCACTTTCGCTCCGTTTGAGTTTGAGGACGAAAATGGAAACCATACAGGCATTGACATAGTTTTGTTGGAGACCATTGGAGAAGAAATGGGATTTGAAATCGAGTGGAGTATCCTTGGATTCTCCGCTGCTGTTACAGCGCTTGAAGCCGAACAGGTTGAAGCTGTCATGGCTGGCATGTCAATTACAGAAGAGCGCAAGCTCAAGTATGATTTTACTGACTCATACTATGACGCTGCTGTCGCAGTCGCTGTAAAGGCAGGATCTGAATACACTTCCCTTGAGGATCTCAGAGGCAAACCCGTTGTTGCCAAAAATGCCACTACAGGTGCCCAATATGCTGAAGAGGTCGCAGCTGAGTATGAACTGGATATAATCTATGTTGACGAATCTGCAATCATGTACCAATACGTAGAGTCTGACCTAGCTGAAGCATGTTTTGAAGACTATCCAATAGTCCAGTACGAAATCGGCAGAGGCACTATCAGCTTGGAAGTCGTCAATCAATCAAGCTACTCGTTCCCAACAGCCCTTGCAGTGCTAAAAGGAAATTCGCCAGAGCTAATTGCCGATTTTAATGAAGGATTGGCAAAGCTTAAAGCAAATGGCGAGTACCGAAGGATCCTAGATTCATTCTTCAACCCACAAAAATAGTTAAGCCTGGCAACTGTGCCAAAACCAAGGAGGCGGGAATGTTTCCTGCCTCTGCTTTTCCCAAACCGTATTAATTGCTCAATCCCAATATTTAGCGTGAATATTCAAGCCAAACAAAATAACGCTGCCAGCTGACAGAGAATGCTATATAGCAGCTTTAGTTGCAGCCTTGCCACCAAAACATGCCTACACGGGCAAAAGAGGTTAATATTTGGCCGGCGACAAGCGGAAGCTTCAATCTTATGGCTCTTATAGGTAAAAGCTGTCTGCGAAACCAGATTTGTGAAGACAAAACAGCTCAAAAAGCCACAAACAATACTTAATAGAAAGAAGGGCACGTTATTTGCTCCCCCGCTAAGAAACGAGAGGGGGGTGCCCTGCACAGAGATTTGATGAAAGCGCTCAACTTGTTCACACAGCATTTGCCCACATTCCTCAAAGCTCTAGCAATCACAACATATGTGACTGTGATATCGTTAATTTTTGCCACACTCATCGGAATAGTGTTTGGTTTGTTTAAAATATCAAAAAAAAAGCCACTTGTGCTGGCGGCCAATTTTTATTTGTCAATTATACGCGGGACTCCATTGCTCGTCCAAACACTTTTTATTTACTTCGGGCTTCCCATGGCATTGGGGTTCAGGTGGCCTTGGGCAACTTTTTATTGGCGCTCGCAGCCAATTTTAGCTGCTATCGTCATTATGAGCCTGAATGCTGGAGCTTACATGACAGAGTTGGTTAGAGGAGGCATTGAGTCAGTAGATCCCGGACAGATGGAGGCGGCTAGAAGCTTGGGGATGTCTTATGGCCAGGCAATGGTCCAAGTTGTTATGCCCCAAGCGCTTAGAACAATGTTGCCGTCAATTGTAAACCAGTTTATTGTGACGCTTAAAGACACTTCCCTGCTTTCGATGATCGGCCTTCGCGAGCTTGTCCAAAACGCAAAAATTATTGTAGCAAACAATATGGAAGCCTTAACAATGTATGCAATTGTCGGGCTTTTTTACTGGGTAATCGTGACGCTGCTATCATCGGCCGCCTCAAATTTAGAGCGGAGGACGACGTATGGCAAGTAAAATCATTGTAAAGAACCTGAAAAAAGCATTTGGACCGCTTGAAGTAATAAAAGACATGTCGCTTGAAGTTGAGGACCGGGAAGTGGTTGTTGTCATTGGACCTTCCGGATCGGGCAAATCCACATTTTTGCGTTGCCTGAATAGGCTTGAGAGCATTGATGGCGGAACTGTGATCATTGATGGATTTGACTTGACCGACAAATCGGTCGACATCAACAAGGTCAGGCGAAATATTGGCATGGTATTCCAGCACTTTAACCTTTTCCCGCATAAAACAGCTCTGGGGAATGTTATGCTAGCGCCAATTACTCTAGGGATTCTAAGCAAAACCCAGGCAACCGAACGAGGGTTGGAGATGCTCCGCAAAGTAGGATTATCTGATAAAGCCAATGTGTATCCAGCCCAACTGTCGGGAGGGCAAAAGCAGAGGGTAGCCATTGCCAGGTCACTAGCCCTGAATCCGGATGTTATGCTCTTTGATGAGCCAACAAGCGCACTGGACCCTGAAATGGTCAGTGAAGTGTTGGCAGTCATGAAAGAGCTTGCCAATGGCGGCATGACTATGGTTGTCGTGACCCATGAGATGGGGTTTGCACGTGAAGTTGGCGACAGGGTTATTTTCATGGACGGTGGCTATATAGTGGAGGAGGGCTCTCCAGAGGAGCTAATCAGAAATCCCAAAGAGCCAAGGACAATAGATTTTTTGAGAAAAGTCCTGTAAGCTTGCATTCCAAGCGTTGTGGCAATCCTGTGCTAGACATTGGAATTGCATTATTCTTTTTCTGCAAGGCTGGAGATAATGCCCGTTGGCTCTGTATACTTAATAAAAAATGCTGCAAAAGCTTTGCAACATGCCTCTGCAGCACCCTTTTGCGCCAAGGCGCGTATTGATGTGTATGCTGGTCTTTTTTTCTTGTTAAAGATAGATATTATCAGATTATGGTATCAAGCTCTGGAATAATGGCTGTGGATACGCCTTTTTTTTTTTGCAAATTTCACTGTGGCTAAAATCCTGCCCTATTTGTTGCAGATCTTGTATGCCAAAGTTAATTACGTTAAAATTACTAAGCCAATTAAGCGTTGGCGCAGTTGGTTAGTTCTTGCCAGCAATCATATATGGGGCGATTTGTGATGCAAATCCTGATAAAGTCATTGTCTGGAGAACAACTCGGCCAGGTCCTGTCACTCTTGTGTTGAATAGCCCTTCTCCACCGAAAAGCACATTTGCCGCGCCTTTGACTTGCTCAACATCAATTGAGCATGTATGGTCCATAACGGCTATGTTTCCAGTGTTCACTAGCAATGACTGTCTTGGAGCCAGATCATATTCGATCGCATAACCGTCGATTTCAACAAAAACAAGGCCGTTTCCAGACAGTTTTTGCATAATAAAGCCCTCGCCCCCAAAGAAACCAGCCCCAAACTTTTTTTGGAAGAATACAGAAAGATCGACACCCATGGTTGCAGCTAAAAAAGCAGATTTTTGGCAAATAATTGGATCCGATGGCGTAACTTCATAAGCCCTGATAGAGCCGGTGAAACTAGATGCCATAGCAATCATCCCATCCGAGCCTTCAGCTGTGTAAACATTCTGGAACATTGACTCTCCAGCAACCAGCCTCCCAAATGCCTTGCCAATGCCGCCTCCAGCATTTGTCTCCATTTTCAAGTTTGGCGTCATCCATGACATTGCGCCCCGCTGTGTTTTTATCGATTCCCCTTTTGCAAGCTCGACGATAGCTACAGGCATAGGCTCTCCTACAATTTTGTACTCCATTAGCACCTCCAAATTATGTATCGATATCTCCTGATGCTTGTGGATCAGGAGTGCATAAAACACTGCCCACAGAACTGGCAAGGCCAGCGATTGCTTGCAGCTCGCTTGGTATGATTATCTTCGTTGCCCGCCCGCCAGCAACTTTAACGAGGGATTCCAACCCTTTTATTGCGACTACCAACTCATTTGGCCCGGCGTCTTTGAGCATCGCAAGGCCCTTCGCCTGGGCTTCGTTTATTGAAAGGATAGCTTGGGCTTCCCCAAGGGCAATTCTAACCCTTTGTTCCCTTGCAGCGTCAGACTTGAGGATTGTAGCTTCTTTTTCCCCTTCAGCCAAGAGTATAGCTGCTTGCTTCTCACCTTCTGCCAGCAGGATAGACTCCCTTTTTTCTCTTTCTGCCCTCATTTGCCTTTCCATGGCTGCTCGAATGTCTTTGGGCGGCATGATATTTTGGACTTCAACCCGTACAATCTTGATGCCCCAAGCATCTGAAACCTCATCTAGCATCGTTCTCATTTTCGAGTTGATTAATTCCCTGGAAGTAAGTGTATCATCAAGCTCAAGTTCTCCAATGATGTTTCGCAAGGTGGTTGCTGTTATTTTTTCAATTGCAGACAAAGGATTGTCAGCCCCATAGCAGAACAGTTTTGGGTCTGTAACCATTGCAAACACAACAGTGTCTATCTGCATGGTGACATTGTCTTTTGTAATTACTGGTTGTGGCGGATAATCCAAGATCCGCTCTTTCAATGATATTTTCCTTGCTACCTTGTCAACAAAAGGCATCTTTAGGTGGATCCCCGGTCCCCAGACTTCCTTGAAAACACCTAAGCGCTCAACAACATGGGCATGGGCTTGGGGGACTACAGCTACGATGCTTGACATTGCAGTGCTTGACAGCAATATAATCAATGCAATTCCTGATGCATAAAAAAACTGTTGCATAGAATCTCCTCCGGTTTTAAAATGTCTTCTTTGGATAATACATATCACTCTGTATTTTGGGGATCTGGTGTTTTTGCTACAGGGCTTGTTGTGCTTGCCAAACCAGCGATTGCTTGCAACCTGCTGGGTATGATCATTTTTGTGGCGTGCCCGTCAGCGACTTTCTCTAAGGCTTCCAAGCCTTTTAGAGCTACAATATATTGGTCTGGCTCAGCGTTTTTCAGCATCAAAAGAGTGCTAGCTTGCGCTTCGCTCACTGCAAGTATAGCTTCCGCTTCGCCAAATGCTTGCCTTATGGTTTGCTCCTTTATAGCCTCGGCTCGCAGTATTGTAGCTTCCTTTTCGCCTTCTGCTTGCAATATTGCCGATTGCTTCTCCCCTTCTGCCCTTAGGATTGACTCGCGCTTTTCCCTTTCAGCCTTCATTTGCTTTTCCATAGCTGTCTGGATATCCAGTGGCGGCAGGATGTTTTCGACTTCTACACGGACAACCTTGATTCCCCAAGGACCAGAAATTTCATCTAAAACAACCCTCATTTTTGAGTTGATAAATTCCCTGGAGGTAAGTGTCTCGTCCAGCTCTAAATCACCAATAATGTTGCGCAATGTGGTGACTGTCAAGATCTCGATAGCTAGCAGCGGATCGTCTGCCCCGTAGCTGTACAGCTTTGGGTCAGTCACCATAAAGTACACGATAGAATCAATTTGCATAGTGATGTTGTCTTTAGTTATCACTGGCTGGGGGTCATTATCTAGAATTTGTTCTTTTAGTGAGATTTTGTTGGCTACCCTGTCGATAAAAGGTGCTTTCAAATGGACTCCGGATCCCCAGACTTCTTTGTAGACTCCAAGGCGCTCAACGACATATGCGTTTGCTTGGGGGACTACTTTGATCATGCTGGCAGCAAAGAAAGCGGCCAACAAAATGAATGTGATTACGACGACGACAAAAATATCTATATCACACCTCCAACTCCAACTTTATTTAGCATGGTCTAATTCAAAACTATACAGGCAGCTTTCTCACAACGAGTTTGACCCCCTCTATCGCTTCGATTTGAACCTTTTCTTTCTCTTTTATATATTCACCCGGCACGGCTATCGAGCTCCAAACCTTGCCGTCAATTTTGACGCTCCCTGGCTCAAAATCATTAAACCAGTCTAATGCGACTCCTGTTTTGCCAATTAGCGCATCCACATTGGTTTTTTGCTCCCCCACCTTCATAGCCCGTTTTAGGAATGGGGCGGTAAACAGCAATAAAATAACAGATACGGCTATGAACACCAGCACTTGTATGGTATCGTCAAATCCAAGCAAACAGCATGCAAGCCCGCCTGCCCCGCCAATAGCAAACCAAATAGTTGACAAGCTGATTGTAGGTATTTCTAACAATACACAAATGATGATTACTGCTATCCAAAATAATAGGCCAATATTGTTCATTTTTCATCCCCTTGATATTTTAACATATCGATTGTTTACAATAAATATTCTTTATAACGTTTGGGTATTGTAGAATTTCAGGGACACCACAGAATAATATGATTGTAAATTGTTGTTTCTTTCTCTTTTATTATTTGGAGAAGCATCGTTTTTCAAAAAAAAGTGTTGGCCTGCCTTCGCATCGTTGTCAATAATATCTAGGGTTATTAGTTTTCTCGGAATAGAGATGCATGCCAGTTAACCTATAGTATAATTTGTGCAGATTGATATAATGGATGGCAAGCTTGTGATGCAATTTTAAATTTGCTATCCATTGGAAAACTAGGCATTTGACTTGGTTTTCTGTGCAACGCATTCATACATAAACCATGTGGGCCCAGTCTTTCAGGTTTGTGTATTTAACTAATTGTAAACAGTTAATCCCCAGTAAATGGCAGTTGATTTAATAATAGAAATAGGTCAGGTTGATTGGTAAGTATATGCTAGAAAGCATCCATAGTTATTTAGCGAGCATTTTAAACTCTTTTTCAATTGTGTCATTTATTGACATTGTAATAACCTCGATTCTAATTTACCATATTATTAGTTGGATAAAGGGTACCCAAGCTAGGCAAGCCGTCAGGGGCATTGTAATCTTGCTTGGGGCAGCTTTGGCTAGCAGCCTTGTGGGCATGGTGATGCTGAATTATATTCTGACTTCACTGATGACAGTAGGTTTGGTGGCTGTTGTTGTCATTTTCCAGCCAGAGTTGCGAGGTGTCCTGAACAAGCTTGGCAGCACAATGCCGTTGATCGCAGCCATAAAAGACGAGAAGAAAACCCAATATGAAAAAGCGGTTGACGAGGTGTCGGATGCTTTGTCAGAGCTCTCAACCAATAGCACTGGCGCGTTGATTGTCATTGAGAGGGACACAAAAGTGGGAGACATTATCGAATCCGGTGTGATCCTCGATGCGCGTATAAATAAAAATATCTTGCTCAACCTGTTTTATCCTGGCGCCCCGCTTCATGACGAGGCAGTTGTAATATCCAGGGACGAGCTTCGGATCAAGGCAGCCGCATGTGTGCTGCCATTGACCCAAAACAAGAACATCAGTGTTGATATTGGCACCAGGCATCGGGCTGCGATCGGCATGAGTGAAAACAGCGATTGTGTGGTGTTTGTTGCCAGCGAAGAGACTGGCACCCTCTCATATGCGATAGATGGGAGGCTTTCAAGGTTTGTTGATGCAATGATGATAAACAATGTGCTCCAAGAGACTTTTGTTCCAAAAGATAAGAAATCCAGGTTCATGGGGATTGCAAAATGGCTAAGTGGCGACTAAATATAGAAAAGGCGCAGCAAATGCTGCTTTCTATTGGGCTGGCAGCGCTATTGTGGGCTGTTGCCCTTTCAAACGCCAATCCAATGGTTACAAGGAACTTTTACAATGTCCCCGTTGCCGTTCTCAACCTAAGCGCCCTTGAAACTGCAGGCTTGTCTGTAGAGCCGGTCACTACCACTGTCAACTTGAAACTAAGGGCGCAAAATGGCATAGCCAGCGCGATAAAAAAGAACGATTTGATTGTGGCGATTGATGTAAGCGGCATTGCCGAATCCGGGATGCACGAATTGCCTGTGGCAATTAGCGGAATCTCCGATGATGTCAAGGTGGTCGCCGACCCCTCAACAGTAAATGTCCAAATTAGTGAAATCCTTAGTTTTCCCGCAGCAATAACAATTGACAAAGTTGGCAGTATAGCTTCTGGCTGGATCCTGTTGTCAATCCATTACGAGCCGACAGTGGCGATTGTCAGGGGCAGCGAGCTTGTCCTCCAACATGGTTTTACTATTAAGGGCGAATTGAGTTTGCAGGACCGAAACGGAGATTTTGCAGCCCAGGTTGCGTTGAGGGCATATACCAAAGATGGCGAGTTTATCGACAGGTGCGTGGTTGAGCCTGGGGTTGTTGATGTTGATATTAAAGTGGGCAAGGTCAAAACAGTGCCGGTTAAGGTCGAAATAGATGGAGAATGCGCCAGCGGGTTCTTCTTGAGGGATTTTACTTTTCTTCCGGCAGAGATTTCAATAGCAGGCAATGAAGAGGCGCTAACCCAAGTTTATGAGATTAAAACCAACCTGGTTAACCTGGATGGCCGGAATGAGTCTTTTTCCCATTATGCTTCCCTAGAGATTCCTTCCGGCATCACACTTGTTGATACAAGCGGGGTTGATGTGGAGCTGACAGTAGCAAAGAGCGAGACAAAGACATTTGGGTTTGGGAGTGTGCAGGTCTTGAACACTCCCCCCGGGTTGTCGGTGTCCATTGCCCGCTTTGGCGTGATATCTTGCACCTTTGAGGCAGAGCCTGGAGCTTTTGAGGATGTGGCTTCCTCCGATTTTAAGTTGATGCTTGATTTAGCAGGCCTTGGCGTTGGTGTCCATGACGTGCAGATAAATCTGGAAAAGCCAAATGGGATATTCTTAAAAAAAGGCTACACACAGTACCTTGAGGGTTGCTTTGTCTGAAAACCAATAATTAATGACTGCAGGGCAGGAACATGAAGTATAAATGTGAAAATATTAAAATCTCTTTCCAGAAATTGAAAGACTCCAGCCCTTTTGAGGCGGTTTTGTCAGCGCTAGGCCTAGAAACGAGCAAAGCCTCGAATTTCCAGATAACCAGGGAATCGCTGGATTCCAGGCTTTCGCGAAGCGCAGGGATTTATTATGTGTACTCAGCGACTTTCGACTACGATAGCCATATCGCTAACAAGTCGGTAAGGAAGCATATTGATGACAAGCCGCTGCCTCCCCTTCCCCAGCCAAAGGTCCGGAAGACAAAACCGGTAATAATTGGCGCTGGGCCTGCAGGCTTATTTGCCGCTATCCGGTTGGTTGAACATGGATTTGAGCCGATTATTTTAGAAATGGGAAAACCATTGCTTGAGAGGCAAATGGATGTTGACCGTTTTTTTTCAGGCGGAAGGCTCGACACATCCTCGAATATCCAATTTGGGCTTGGAGGAGCAGGCTGCTTTTCTGACGCTAAATTGAATACGAGAATAAAGAACCCGATGGCCCAATATATATATAAAAAACTTGTAGAGTTTGGCGCGCCTGGAGAAATAGCATACCAAGCAAAGCCCCATCTTGGCACTGACAGGGTAAAACCACTCCTTGCAAATATCGAATCGCACTTGGTAGAAAGCGGGGTTAGGATCCAATACTCTTCAAAAGTGACTGGAATCGATGTTGAAATTCTAGCAGGTGCCAATCCACAAGCAAAGGCTGTTATAATAAATGATGAACGCCAAATAAAAACTGATTGCATAGTTGCTGCTATAGGAAATGCTTCTAGAGGCTTTTTTGCGCATCTACATGGAAAAGGCGCGGTAGTCCAGCCTAAGCCATTTGCAGTCGGGTTTCGTATGGAGCACAGCCAGGAGTTGATAAACAGGCATATCTATGGCCACCACCCTGCTGATGGTGTGCTGTTAAAAAATGCCGAATACCAGCTGACCTACAAAGACAGCGAAACTGGGCGCAATGTATATACTTTCTGCAATTGCCCTGGGGGCCTTGTGGTTAATTCTGCCACAGAGGCGGAGGGCATAGCTGTAAATGGGATGAGCTATTCCGGCCGGGATCTGCCTAATGGGAACTCGGCATTAGTTGTCGCTGTAGGGCTTGAGGATTTCGGGTTGGAGCC
Organism: Eubacteriaceae bacterium; assembly: GCA_009782875.1. Classification (GTDB taxonomy): domain Bacteria; phylum Bacillota; class Clostridia; order Eubacteriales; family Anaerofustaceae; genus WRIE01. Next base: position 28,146 of record WRIE01000038.1, read on the forward strand.
TCTTGGCGCAGTCAGGTTCCAAGAGCAGATTGAAAGGGCGGCTTATTGCCAAACTGGCAGCTACATGGCGCCTGTGGCAGGTATATCCAGGTTTCTAGGAGGCAGGCTTGAGCCTGATGTCCAGTACAGCATACTTCCAGGATATGTTGAAACAGACTTTGACGAGATTTTCCCGCAATTTGCCATTAAAGCTCTACGAAACGCTTTAGCGAGCTTTTGTGCCCGGATGACGGGTTTTGAGCATGGCATTCTAACTGCGCCAGAGACTAGGACATCTTCACCTGTGCGCCTAGTCCGCGATAAGGATAGTTTTGAGGCTGAGGGGATTGGCGGTCTTTTCCCTGTCGGCGAAGGCTCCGGGTATGCTGGAGGAATAGTCAGCAGCGCTTTGGACGGCGCAAGGGCTGCTGATTTGATTGCGCAGCTGTATTCATAACAATCTATATTGACAAGAACAAATGGAGGATTAACATATATGAAGCTTTTTGGAACTGATGGAATTAGGGGCAGGGCAAATGGCTTTTTAAGCCCTTCACTGGCATTCGCAGTAGGCAAAGCTGCCTGCGCGATTGTTTCAGAGGGGTTTGAAAGGCAGCCAAAGATAGTAATAGCCAATGATACCAGGATTTCTGCTGACATGTTAGAATCCTCCTTGGCCAGTGGAATAATGAGCGCTGGAGGCATAGCTGTGATGGCAGGAGTCGCTCCGACACCAGCCATGACAAGCCTGATTGCTTGGCACAATGCCCAAGCAGGAATTGTTGTCTCCGCGTCCCATAACCCTTACTTTGACAATGGAATCAAAATATTCACATCAGACGGCCTAAAGCTCTCTGACAGCTATGAAAACCGGATTGAAGAATTGGTTAAAAATCTGGATTTGTTGCCAAATGCAGTTGACAACAAAATAGGCAGCATTATAAGGTGTTTGTTTACTAAAGATATCTACATAAGCGCAATTGCCAAATCAATGAGCCATTCACGCCTTGACGGTATAAAAGTTGTTTTGGATTGCGCAAATGGCGCTACTAGCGCTTATGCAGAAGCTGTTTTCCAAAAATATGGCGCCACAACCCATATGATAAACAATTTGCCAAACGGTATTAATATCAATGGCAAATGTGGCTCTACAGATATAGCCTCATTGACAGAGGCTGTTCTCGCAAAAGGGGCAGATGTTGGTTTTGCTTTTGATGGAGATGGAGACAGGGTAGTTGCTGTTGATGGGTCAGGACGTGAGCTGGACGGGGACGAAGCTATGTATTTGGTCGCAACAAGCTTGAAGAAAAAAGGGTTGCTAGCCGGCGACAAAGTGGTGGCGACGATACTCAGCAATGGCGGGCTTGCCACATCCCTTAAAAAACAAGGGATCACCCTTTTACGTTCACAAGTCGGAGACCGGTATGTCCTAGAAGAGATGATAAAAGAAAATGCTGTATTTGGAGGCGAAAAGTCTGGCCATATGATCTACTGGCCGGCAAATTCCACTGGGGACGGGATAAACAGCGCATTAATGCTTTGCAGCATCATGGCAGAGCGCCAAGCCAGTTTGCTGGATTGCCTTGAAGAGTTTGTCTTATTGCCCCAAGTCCAAAAAACAGCAAGAATTGACAAATCGAATCCTGAGGCTTACATGGGCTCAAATGATTGTATGGGCTTGATTGAAAGCATGAAGGAAAAATACAGCAATTCAGGAAGGATAGTGATCAGGGCTTCTGGTACTGAGCCTTTGGTTAGAGTGATGATAGAGGGTGAGGATGAAGAACAAATCAGCAAGGATGCTGACGTGGTTGTTATGGCGATTGAAGGGGCCGCAGGGACTGCTGATACAGCTCTGTTTTGAAAAATACATAGATGGATAATTATGCATAATCTATTTGTTTTTTGCATTAATAATCATGAAAATATGCTGAAAACATGATTTTAAGTGAAATACCTCTTTATTTTTATTCGAAACTGTGCTACTATGTGCTAATACAATTACTTCCTTTGAAGTGGCATTCGCCAATAGCCAGCCAGCTTTAAGCTGGTGGGTTGCACTGAAAATCGAGTAAACCAATGTTGAATTATTTATGCGCTCAATGCGCTATGTTTAATTGTCTGTAGTTACTACGCCAACTTTGGATCTTGTAAGCAGATACAGCTGTGATTGGGCAGTTCTGCGCACAAATCCTTTGGCTAAAAATGGGGTGGGTGTAATATGTATTCCCTATCACACACTGATCCCATAGTCGAAGTGGCTTTCATGCTAGCGGGCGGCAAATGTTCCAAGCTTTAATGCTAAAAGCCCGCATCTAAGTTCAATAAGGAGGTGGCGCATTCATCCCTCCGTTTAACATGCGGTGGTATCCAGCGCCAAGAATTGATGAAACACTCTTTCACAGAAACATCGTCGCCTGTGCTATACAAAGATATCTTTCCGTATTATTCTATGCCTGTAGCGAATTTTAAGGCTGGCTGCGACATCCCTAGCGATATATTTGTCACAGACACTACGTTGCGCGATGGGCAGCAATCCATGAAAGCATTTACCCCTGCGCAGTCTATACGCATTTATAAATTTCTCAACGAAATTGACAATGGGACTGGCGCAATCCGCCAGACAGAATTCTTCCCATACACTGAAACAGACAGAAAGGCTCTGAAGCAAGCGCTTGAGCTTGGATACGAGTTTCCCCAAGTCACTACATGGATTAGAGCCCATGAAGGGGATTTTAAAATCATAAAAGATTTTGGGATCCGCGAGACAGGCATGCTTATGTCCTGCTCAGACTACCACATCTTCAAAAAACTGAGGTCTACTCGTGGCGAGACAATGAAAAATTTCCTTGACATTGCCGAAATGTCCCTTAAAGCAGGCATTCAGCCAAGATGCCATCTTGAAGATGTCACCCGGGCGGATCTTGACGGTTTTGTGGTGCCCTTGGTGAAGAACTTGAAAGATTTGTGCGGAGAGTATGGCTTCAAGGTAAAGATTCGGGCATGCGATACATTAGGAGTTGGATTGCCATATGAAAGCGCTTTGCTCCCTAGAAGCGTGTCTGCAATAATGGACAAGCTTAGAGGAGAATGCGGCATCGAAAGCGGGCAGCTTGAGTGGCATGGCCACAATGACTTCCATTTCGGCGTCGCAAACTCTGTGGCTGCATGGATCCATGGCTGTGGAGGCATAAGCTCCACGCTGCTGGGCATTGGCGAGCGCTGCGGGAACACTTCCCTTGAGGCGATGCTTGCGTTGCTTTGCCAGATGAAAGGCATGGACAACCTCAAGCTTGAAGTATTAAATGATGTGGTCGACTTTTTTGCCACTGAGCTAGATTTCCATGTCCATGAAAAATACCCGATAATGGGCGCTGACTTCAATACAACCAAAGCTGGCATTCATGCAGATGGGGTGCTAAAGGATCCAGAGATATATAACTCATTTAACACAGAAAAAATCCTGGACAGGCCGATACTGGTTATGGTCAACCAGACAAGCGGCGCTGCAGGTGTCGCAGCTTGGGTAAACATTTATTTCAAGCTAAAAGACGATGAGGCAATGTCAAAACGGGACGAGCGCGTCACTGCTATCAAGAACGAGATTGACAATGAGTATGCATCAGGGCGGACAGACGCAATCACAAATGAGGAGCTGTTTGTATATGTTGAGAAGTTTATCCCTGAGCTGGCAGCAGACCATAAAAAAGAGACCGCTAGAATAACAAGGTCAAGCGATATTTGAAGCGAAAAAAGAGAGCGCAACGCTCTTTTTTTTGTGTGGCTAACATAGGCAGCATCTTGCTTTGCGGGGGGGAGTCGCTGCAGGCTTTGTGGGTGGGACTGTTAGCCAATGGCAAGGGTGCCTGCCGAGTGGCTTGATATGGAATAAGCTCGCGGCGAAAACTTTAGCTTGGCGAGTTGGGTCTGCAAGCGCAATGTGTGATTTGAAGCACAACGAGAGAAATAGAAGTGTGTTTACAACGAAGTGCTGGAATTTCATGCTCATGCTCGTGTCTGGGTGATGATTAGTGACATGAATATATAGTAAAATCTTTGATCGATTCCATATTTTGGACTGCTTTTCTCGTTATTACAACCTCTGTCACGTCCTCCATATCAGGAACTTCAAATACATAATTTGTTGCATCAGCTTTTCAATTATGCTCCTCAAGGGCTAATGCCTAAGCACGCAGACCAGGGAGATAAAGAAACCTACATAAAACGTGCAATGTAAGGACTTGTCAAACAATAACTTGAACAAGTCGTTGTTTATTGAGGATTAATAATATAGTTCCAATTGGGGAATTTATTACCTTCTTTCAAATTAATCTTGGCGAAATCTTCATCACTTACT
>WRIE01000039.1 GCA_009782875.1 Eubacteriaceae bacterium
CTCTTTGAGTGTTATTCCCATTACTTTACCTGCATTCAAATATTCTATCAATATTATCCCAGATTCATTGGCTCGAATCAACAATCTTTCCGACTATCACCAATTGAATAGACAGAAATATTATAGGTTTTCAAATATGCCTATGTTTTTATGTTGTAATTGGAAGGAAGCGAAAGAAATCCATAAAGCATAAAGTCGCAGTTGTCGAAATATCAAGAATAGCGGCAATGTCTTTCCTCCCTCTATAATAGCCGGTGAGCACAAAAGCTGGCTAGAGGCTTGTTTGGAAAGCTCATCGGGGACAGGGCTATATCTCAAAAAAGTTTAGCTGCTTATTCGTATATTGACAAGAAGCCTCTATGAAAACTTGCGACAAAACACAAACTTCCCAGCCATTGTTTAGTTGTAAATTTCTTCGAGCTCGCGTTAGATTACATACTTGGCGAAGACGGTATGGTATACTACGATCAAGTTTCCTCTTATACAACACTTTCTTGTAGATTTCCACCATTGGGCTTCCGGTAGTATCCAAGATGGTGGCTGGGCAGTCAATGCTTGGCAACGACTCCGGGGCAAAGGCGTCTTTTGGTGCCTTAGTGGGTGTATTCACCACATCGCTGTTTTGGTTGTAGCATACATAGTTCACAACCAGAAAAACAACTGCAAATTTTGGGGCAATCAATTAGAATGTTATGGTTATCTGCAAGAGATTGTTGGCAATCGCCCTGCCTATTGCAGCTGGGGGCTTAGTCACAACAGTGATGCCATTAATTAGTACTGCCACTATCCCCTCTGGGCTTGTAACCGCAGGTTTAATAAAGAAACTGCCAAAATGTTGTTTGTTAAGCTTAGCAAAGCTCAAACGCTTAAAAAATGTTCCTTTTGTTTTGGGCGCATCTCTTGCAGTAAGCCTTGTGCCATCTATTTCTGCGTCTATTGCCCTCAATGAGAAGCACATGGCAAAGGCTAAGACAGCTTTGGCCATAAGAGGCTCGATGCTTGTTTCTTTGCTTGCAGCTATTGGCCTTAGAGCCGTTGGCCGACCTGATATTTCCAAAAACCGCAGACGCAGTTGACGCATCCTTGCTCCAATGGCTAGCTTATGTTGTTATTTTTGCATTGGGCATGACTACCCTGCAAGGTCGCTTAGCCGAAGGATAGGTTCTCGAGCGCAATTTCGCCTGAGGCTGGATATTATTATAATCCAATCAATAACATGGCAATTGGTACGGTTTCGAAATTTGGGTTGAATGTGGTATTAGCCAAGGTGGAGAGCTTAAATATATATGGGGCGATTCTCGCGAGTATTTTTGCCTTAGCTGTCATAATTGTATTGATATAGCCAGCAATGTCGATCTTGCATGAGTATTTTTCACTAATGCCTTTTTGTTTACAAACCGTTTTGCCCCATAATTCAGACTGAATGAATAGCAATTGCTTGTGTAAAGCAAGAATGAGATGATCTTCAAGTCCATGTTCTCTTCCTCGGTGAAAGTGTATACAACACGTTTCTTATTGCTGCCAATTTTATTGATCATCCGCTTTTTGGGCACATAGAATGCGTATCCTTCTTCCAATGTTCTACGCGCAATTGCCTCGTAGCGCCAATTATTGATGAAACAGCGAAAAAAAGCCTCGTCCTTCTTTGAAAGATGAGACTTGTCAAGCTTGTATTTCAAGAACTCTTGACACACTGATTCTTCTTGTATTTCATCAAGTATGCCTATCTTAAGTGCCGGCAAGGCATGCGGCCTTGCCGTACTCCTTTCTGCAACAAAACAAAGCAGGTAAAAGAAGGTGAAGACAGCAATTGCTGGCACGGGACTATACAGCCGCAGACCGCCTGCACTGCCATGTTTAAAAGCGGCTGATTTGCCCCGCTGCAGGCGCAAATTCTTTGCGCTCCCCTCTTTTTGGCAATATCAACTGCTTTACAAAGCAGCCTTTATCCGTGATATTATGTAATCACGCTCATTTGGATAGTAGGAATAAAAATTCAAAAATGGCAAGTTGGCTGCCTGGGCAGCAGAGCGCGCATTTAAAAACGCTGCATTATGGTCTCTGTTACGTTTCGTCAGCATAATCACTGCAACAATCCTGCCGTTGTCACTGACCACATAGCTGTATGCTTTGCATGGAGTTGCCGCTACAAAAGCGATTCTTTCAGCCTCAACATTTTTAGCTACATCCAAATAGCTGAACTCATCATGCAGAATCTTGTCAAACTTCAGCTCCAGCCTATCCAAATCCTCTTCATGGCTTGTTTGGACAAGCGGCGACATCCTGTAGGCGTTACGATGTTGAGTCTCGACAATACTTCTGCCAGGCGAATTGTCAACAACCTCAGTGATCTTGTTCAGGGCAACTTTTTTAAACCAGTCAAAATAACCCAATGTAGAATCTCCGTTTAATTCTTTTTATCCCTATTAAATGTTGGTTTCGACATCTGGTTGCCAGAGCTGGATTTTCCCTGCTTTCCCTGTTTGCCTTGAGGTTTTCGGCTAGATGAGGAAGAGTTCTGCTTATTAGAGGAATTATCACTAGACCCAGACGAATCTAGTATTGACTTGACCAATTTTTCAAAAAAACTCATGATTCACCCTTATTTCGTCTTTAATATAATTCTACAACCGATACTATAATAATTTGAAGTCGTTGTCAAGCTTGGTATCACTCAAAATGCCTTAGTGTTTATTCTTCACGGTTTTTCCGTAACAGCAGCTTTGGCACACAAAGGAACCTATGCGTCCTTATCAGCAAAGCCTTCACCAATTTTGAAACCTAAAGCTTTTATACGCCGTATCCTAGCCATAAACAACAGGCAAGAATCGATCCATGCCAAAATCGATTATCCAGAAGGCTTTGCCGCTTGGGGCAAATCAGCCTAATTCCCCCACTGTTTTACTTGTATCAAAAGAATATAACACTCCCCAAAACACAACAATGCTTAATGGACGGCTACTGGAAAGTTTTCTGCCTCAACCCAATACAATACATGCTAAAACTATTTGCACCGCTTGTACAAGCATCCTCTTCTTTAATTTATACTAAAAACGCTATTGGCAAACGATTTCAAGCCTCTGCTTATGGACTAATGCATATGCGGCAAACGCTTAATCTGCTATTTAGTGTAGAATGGTGGGGTAATGTTCGCTAGAGCAAAAATAACAAACTAGCAGGTATTGTATATGGTAAACATTTTTGTCAACGTCAAATCCATTGGCAAACGCAGACCAACCCTGGCTAAAGCGCCATATTCCCTCCCCGACTCTGTGAAAACCCTTCAGGGTCTCATTGAGGCAATTGTAGCTATAGAGGTAGAAAAATACAACGCAAGAGCCAACGCAGAAGATGACAAGGGCCAGCTGCTCCAGTTCCTGACTCAAGCGGAAATCGATGATAAAGCCACAACCGGGAAAGTCGGTTTTGGCGCCATCTATTCCGATAAAAAGGCAGACTTGGCCAAGGCAGTCGAAACAGCCAGGCAAGGCTTCGAGGACGGGTTATTCAAGGTGGTCTATGGAGAAGCGGAACTACAGCATTTGGATGACCCAGTCAATTTGGCAAACGACGATATTCTAACATTTATACGCTTGACTTTCTTAGCAGGCAGACTTTGGTGAAAAGGAGCAAGAAAAATGTCTGAAAACCAGCAACAGCCACAACTAAAAGACGAGATAGTGGACTCTTTCCAAACCGTGACCAAACAGATGGAAGGGGCAGCCGGAGTATTGGCTCAGAAATTGTGGGCGTATTACAATAATAATCGTGGCTATTATTACCGAAATCCAGAGCATTATAACGAGATATTAACTGCTTATAAAGAAATGTGCGGTTTTTCAGCGGAAACCACACACTCGTTTAGTCAGCTATGGAATGACGATTTCCATAAATCAATTGAGGACCTGTTTGGCGCCCATGAAGCAGCTATTATAAAAAGCCGTTGCGCCCAGATCATTGGCGAGCCTTATGCCCGCAGCTATTACCGCCCTTCTTACCGTTCCCAGCGGGCAGGTGACTATCTATACCCAATTATCACGGCAATATACGATTCATTTGGATTCCACTGTTATGGAGTGGATCTTGCCGAGATAATAACCAACGACTATAGCTACATACCTGGAGCTACAGACAGGATCGTAGTTGCGCTAAATTCTGGCGACAGCCAAATTGAAGCATTGGTTGAAGAAGCAATTATGGGCGAAGGGGAAATCAAGTTATCCAATATCATCATAAACGCTGTCATAAAGAGCGGGCATGAAGCTCAAGTAGAGAATCTTGGCAAGCTGCTTTTGGCTGCCCAGAGGCAGGAAGGCCTGCGCCAAGCGATTTTGGAAGCTGTCGACTATGGTTCTAAACAAACCCATGCTTACTTTATCAAATTGGTTATCGACAACAATCTCGCTAGGTTTTCTGCAGTTATAAGGGCTTTTGCCACATGGTCGGGCCTTGCTTATGGCAACGCTAAACCTGCTGTCATTGACAAATGCATGAAATTGGCTTATGAGCATTTGTCTGATGAAACGCTTCTTGCCAAAGGCCTTGCAAGCCAAGATACACTTGAGATTTATATAGCGCTATGGGCATGCGCATGCCACGATATTTCAGCTGCGCAACTGGCTGCTGTGGACATCTTGGAAGCTGAAGATAAATACCGCAGATTGACTGGATGGTATTTTATCAAGAATACAGCCCATGAATTAGTCTCCCATCAAGCGGCAATTAGCCATATAGGCACAAGAGACCTTGAGGAGTTGGCGTGGATTTGCTCCTGCTTATATACAAATAGCGAAGCTACGCATTACAATTGGCGTTGGGAAGATGAAAAGGAAAGGACGCCCTATCCAAACGCAATCTTTCCGGGCGATAAAGAAACCCGCAAAGAGCAATTCACAAAGCTTAACGAAGCTTTAGAATTCATCGGCAACAAATCAAAAGCATTTGAAGCCAGTGTTTTTCCATGGACAAGCATCCAGCTTGACCAAAACCATATAGCAAGATGCATGTTAGGAATTGCAGGCTATGATCTAGACAGCGGCATGATAGGGCAGTTGGCAGAGCACTTGCCCAGGTTCGAAGTGATTTTGAGAAGAGTGTTTTATATAAACCTGGTCGACTCCAATATACCTAGCCAAAGGGCATTGTTGCTAAAAGGGCTCTCTGACAAGAGCTCAACTGTAAAAAACGACATTATTAGCATCCTGTCAAAAACCGAACTTGAGACAGATGATGTGGCCTACCTTGCCAACACACTTTCAACAACAGCATCAGGGCTTCGAAAAGCCGTGATTACACTCCTTGGCAAACAAAAAGAGAGCATTGTGGAGCCGTACATCGAAGGGTTGGTGAATTCAAAAAAAGACAAACAGGTGCTTGCAGGGTTAGAGTTGCTGGGCGTTTATGGCCAAGACAACAAGCAGCTGGTTGAGAAATACCAAAGTTCTCTTGATTTGCTGTCAAACCGCCCTTCCCTTCCCCATGAGATCGCAGTCATCTTGGAACAATTCTCGGAAAGCAAAACTGAAGCCTTTACAGAAGAAAACGGCTATGGCCTGTATGATCCTTGCTCTGCTTGCCTTGACAAAAACACCTGGGAAGGCAACCGCGCTGCTGCTGTGTATGACAGGGAAGAACTGGCAAAGATTTTAAGCGCAAGTGATGACTTGGCAAAGGCGGCAGAAGCGATTGCAGTTGTCTTGGATGAAAACAAAGACCTTGAATGTGAAGTTGTCAACTTTGACAACTCAAAATCCAAAGTATTAATCCGTGACTGCAACCACTACCTTCCGGAAAAGCCTGACAAAGGCGAGAATCATGTAAATGGCGGAATCACGGGCTACTACTTGGGTGATGAGATTCTGGCGGCATTCGATACTGTCGGCATGTCTACAGCCATGCTTGCTGCTAGCATTTGGCATTTGCAGAGAGTCTACTTGTACAATTCCAGTTTCACTGACCTGGCGATTGAAATTTTTCAAGGATTGCCTTACAATGTGGAGCCATTTGAATTCTATACCACGCTAACGGTTAACACCAATGTGGTATTTAATGCCCTAAGGGCTATCTTGCAAGAGCGATTGCACGACGTGCACACCTTTGCAATCGACATCTGGACCAGTTTAGTTACATTGGTGCCATCAGACCACTATATGAGCCTTTGGCGGACAAACTCAAACAACTACCACTATTCTAATGATGGCATGTTGGGCATTGGGATCATTTCATATTGGCAAGGCCTATCTTTCCGCTCCATAGCGGATGACAGCCAATATGCGGCATATTGGTCAGAGGCTTGGCGCCAATACCTGGTTTCAGAAAAGGAATATTTCCCCACTGGCCAACGTTACAACCTCCTGCGCGCATACAAACTGGGGCTTGTCAATAATGACGGGCTATACCATGAATTATTGTCTGGGCTAAATGCCAAGGATAATATATTCTTTTACACAAGCGGTAAAGCTGTAGAAAAAGAGATCGATGAGAACTACCCATTCTTCCCAAAGATGCTCAGCACCGCAATCGACCGGATTGTGGAAGTAGAGCAAAAACGTGGAGAGCTGCCAACACCGCTGACAAAAATCGCTGCTGGCATTGTCCGCTTTGACGGAGGTGCGAAACATTTCGCCGAGCTATTAGGGGCTCTGGGCAAAGACAATTTCCACAGGGGTTATGTTTGGCGCTCAAACGACACCAAGAAAACTACACTCAGTGTGCTAATGAAGAATTGCTACCCGCAGCCAGCTGACACTGCAACATCATTCGGAGAAGCAATCAAAAATGCCGGCATCAACGAAAAGCGGCTCTTGCAAGCTGTCATGTATGCTCCCCAATGGGCCGGCTTAGCAGAGGAGCACACTGGCATTATTGGCCTATCTTCTGCTGTATGGCTATTCCATGCCCATATAAATGAACGGTTTAATGCAGAAAAAGAGACAAAAATCGCTTTGTACTCACCAATTAGCCAACAACAATTCTCAGATGGGGCATTTGATAAAGACTGGTTTTTAGACGCTTATAACACAATTGGCGAGACATACTTTAACGAGCTTTATAAAAACGCCAAATATATCACCGACTCAAGCAGCGCCCACCGGCGCTCCCAGCTTTATGCCGATGCTGTTTTGGGGAGGCTGGAGCTCAAGCAAACCAAAGCAGAAATCGAAAGCAAACGCAACCAAGAGAAACTTCGAGCCATTGGGCTTATACCTCTTGACGCTGCAAACAGGCTGGATGGCCTTGAGCGGTATGAGTTTATACAAAAGTATTTGAAGGAAAGCAAGCAGTTTGGCTCGCAGCGCAGGGCGAGCGAAGGCAAAGCCTCCCTAATAGCTCTGCAAAACCTGGCCCTGACAACAGGGTTTTTAGATGCCGAACGCATGGGGTGGTTTTTTGAAGGCGAAAAAATGGACACCATGCGCCATTTGATGGAACCAACTGATATTGGAGGTTTGGAAGTGTGGCTGGAAATCGATGAGGGAGGATCTCCATCAATTGCGATTTCTAAAGCCGGCAAACCTCAAAAAACCGTGCCCAAAGCTTTTGGGAAACACGAACTGGTTTTGGAAATCAAAGATGCTGTCAAAAGTTTGAGGGATCAAAAAAGCCGGGCAAGACAAAGCTTTGAAATGGCAATGGTGTCAAGAAGCCCATTCTCCACAAAAGAACTCCTAGGTTTGATGAACCACCCTGTCCTGAAAGCCACTGCCAGCTCGCTTGTTTTTATTTGCGGGGACTCAAGCGGCTTGTTGCAGTTTGAAGACAGCGTTTTATATTTGGCTAGCTTAAGTGGCCAGAGATATGCATTGCAAGAAGACAGCCAGGTGTCAATTGCCCATCCCTTCGACCTCATGGAAAGGAACTGCTGGAGCGACTACCAGCGCTACATGTATACTAGCCAGACTATCCAGCCTTTTAAACAGGTCTTCAGGGAGCTTTATCCCGTCACTGACGATGAGCGGGAAGCCGGCACAGTCTCCAGGAGATATGCAGGCCACCAAGTGCAGCCACAAAAAACAATTGCGCTGCTCAAAACCAGGGGATGGACTGTAGATTATGACGAAGGCTTGCAGCGGGTTTACCATAAAGAAAACCTGATAGCCAAAATGTATGCCCTGGCAGATTGGTTCTCGCCTGCCGAAATTGAGGCTCCAACATTGGAGACAATCAGGTTTTTTGAAAGAGACACATTCAATCCAGTCAAGTTTGAAGATATATCTCCAGTCATCTTCTCAGAGGCAATGCGGGACATCGACTTGGTTGTCTCAATTGCCCATGTGGGCGGAGTCGACCCAGAGGCAAGCCACTCGACAATCGATATGCGAATTGCCATTGCTAAGGAATTGCTCTCATTGTTGTCTGTCACCAATGTGGCATTCCAGACAGCCCATGCCCTCATTGACGGTGAACTTGGAGAGTACTCTGTGCATATGGGATCGGGAGTTGTGCACCAAAGCGGGATCGGCATGCTGGCTGTTCTGCCTGTGCACTCCCAGCAACGGGGCAGAATATTCTTGCCATTTGCCGATGACGACCCCAAGACTGCAGAAATCATGAGCAAGATTTTGCTTTTTGCTGAGGATAAAAAGATAAAAGACCCATCTATTCTACGACAGATGGGAAAATAGCTGCAAAAAGCAATTTGCCCGGCATTCCAGTTTATAAAAAATGCCGGGCATTTTATTATTCTTGTTGCCTGTATTTCTCCCTGCTTTTCTCCGCAGCCACTTCCCTGTCTGCGCTAATTTGCTCCCAGCTTGGCAATGTTTCTAAAATTTCCCTAAATTCGCCCAACGCTTGGGGAATGTCAATATTTTGCGGACACATTTCTGTACATGCGCCACACTCTATACATGCGCTAGGCTGCTCGTCTGTTGGGATCGCATCTACTCTCATTGATATATTTGTTGTCAACTGCACACGCATCTGGCTGTAGTAATCAAGCATAAGAGGGATATTGATATTGTTTGGGCAACTATCTAAACAATAGCCGCAATCTGTGCAAGGAATCGAATCCTTCATCTTATCAGCCAATTCATAAAGCAGTTGTATTTCTTGCCCGGTCAATGGCGCATGGGTGGAAAATGTCTTGATGTTGTCAACCATTTGGTCAAAATTTGACATGCCGCTTAAAATGAGTTTCACATTGTCAACTGTATGCAGCCAACGGAATGCCCAAGAAGCGATAGACTCGTTTGGGCGCAGGCTTTTTAGCTTGCTTTGGGCTTCATCAGGCAACGACGCCAAGGCTCCTCCCCTAAGTGGCTCCATCACAAAAACTGGAATGCCATTGTCAGCCAAGAAACTGCTGACTGATTTCCCGTCTTGGAGCGACCAATCAAGATAGTTCAATTGAATCAGGCAAAACTCCATTGCCTCTTTGAATGCGCCCAAAAAAACTTTTAGGTTCTCCATGCCCCCATGGGTCGAAAAACCTAAGTGCCTGATTCGGCCGGCTTTTTTTTGCTCCAGCAAATACTCAATGATTCCTAGCCCGGGATCCATATACCTATGGATTGAGTTCTCATATACGTTGTGCAGCAGGTAAAAATCAAAGTAATCAACTCCACACTTCTCAAGCTGCTCTTCAAAGATTTTTTTTGGATCGTAATCAGAAAGCACTTGGTGCCCGGGATACTTTGTCGCTAAATAAAAGCTTTCTCGGGGATACTCCTTAAGGATCCTCCCTATCGCGCGCTCTGACTCGCTGTCAACATATGGATAGGCTGTATCAAAGTAGTTTACCCCGTTCTCCATTGCGTAGCGAACCATTTGCCTAAGCTCAAACTCATCAATTTGCCCTTCTTTCATCGGCAAGCGCATAGTGCCAAATCCAAGCAATGGCAGTGCTTTATCCTTAAACGTGCTTTTTAGCATTGAATAACCCCCCAGTGGTCCATGTTTTTTTTATTTTATACCTAATGTCGTTGTAGATAAAGTGAATTGAAGAAAAACAGGGCAAACCTGCCAAGTTGCCCACATGGGCATTTTGGCGGAATCAATGGATGGTTATTAGAAACAAATTGATTGCCTTTGGGGATAAAAGCTGTAAAAAAGCTGATATTCCCCGATTACATTTTTTGCTCTCTAAACCAAAAGTTGGATGATAAACAACAACAGCAAATACCAAAGCAGGTAACACTTCAGGTTATAAAAGAGGCTTATTAATGTTTTTTTTTACACCATATGAACGTGCTGGTTGAAAAAAAGCAAGATTCATGGCATAGTTGTTGCTAGAAAGCATAAACAATTCTAAATTTAAGGGGATGGATTGAAAATATGAAATGCAAATCAAAGATCTTGGCACTTATTCTTGTGGCAATATTCTTTTGCCAAAGCTGCGGGCCTGTAGGGCAAAGCGGCGAGAACCAAAAGAAACAGATTGCAGAACAAGTGACCTTGGAGAGTTTTATTAGCTCTTGGACATGCAATGCTGAGAGCACTGATGGCATCAACTATGTATATACCTTGAACTTTTCATTGCCAAACGAGGTAATCTACTCTGCAGGTTGGAGCGAAGGCAATCTGGCTGCTGTGTATACGGGGACATACAACTTGAGCGAGGAAGGGATAATCCTGGACATGGAAGGGGTAGATGTGGCAAGCGGAGGAGCTCGAAACCCGATCTATGGAATCTTTGCTTTTGAGATAACAGATGACGCGCTCTTCTTGACGCCTCAAAGCGGTGATCCTCTTACACACCGGCTTGGATCAGGAGCCACCATGGAATTTGTTCGGGATGGGGATAAAAAGA
Source organism: Eubacteriaceae bacterium (assembly GCA_009782875.1). GTDB lineage: Bacteria > Bacillota > Clostridia > Eubacteriales > Anaerofustaceae > WRIE01. The sequence continues at coordinate 10,751 of WRIE01000039.1, forward strand.
GTATCTTAGGCTCTTGGACATGTTATGCCGAGAATGGCTTAGGCGACAGCTATGTATTTACCCTGAGCTTTTCTTTGCCAAACGAGGTCGCCTACTCAGCCGGCTGGAGAGACAGCGAAATGGCTGCAGCGTTCACGGGGACATACAGCATAAACGAGGAAGGCATAACCTTGGTCATGGAAGGGATAGATTTGCTTGCAGATGGCGGAGGAGGGGCTTTGGATCCAATCCATGGCATCTTTGCTTTCGAGATAACAGATGACATGCTCTTCCTGACACTGCAAAGCGGTGATCCGCTTTCATACTTGTTCGGGTCAGACGCTACAATGGAATTTGCGAGGGATAGGGATATACAGAGTATTTTAGGATCTTGGACATGCAATGCTAAAAGTGACGAAGGCGACAGCCTTGTATTTAGCCTAGGTTTCTCGCCGCCAAACAGAGTTGTCTACTCTGCAGGTTGGCGCGACAGCGAATTGGCTGTCTTGTATAAGGGGACATATAGCATAAGCGAGGCACGCATAACCCTGGACATGGAAGGGGTAGATTTGCAAGCAGATGGCGGAGGAGGGGCTTTGGATCCAATCCATGGCATCTTTGCTTTCGAGATAACGGATGACATGCTCTTCTTGACACTGCAAAGCGGTGATCCGCTTTCATACCTGTTCGGGTCAGACGCTACAATGGAATTTGCGAGGGATACCACATGGGAAAACGCATATATAAACTTCCTCTTCTCCGCGACAACAGATAGGGAAATGGCCCAATGCGCTCTAATCTATATTGACGATGATGACATACCGGAGCTAGTGGTAAACTTTGGCGCTATGGCTGACGGGGCTATGGTGTGCACTTTCAACAATGGCCAAATAAGCAGCGCATCTTTATTCCCATATAGCTTGTACTATCTAGAGCGCCAAAATGTGTTTTTAGACAGGGCAGGGCGCATGGACAGCTATTATGACACAGTATATGCCATTATTGAAGGGCAATTCGTGGATATTGCGAAAGGGGAATATGGGGCAAAAGACAACACTGATGTTGAATACGACTCTTCTGGGGAGCCGGTATACCAATACTACTGGAATGGTGTCGAGGTTGAAAAAGTTAATTATTTGGAACTGCTAAACCAAGTGTTTCCTATGCAGCCAAGTTTTAGCCTGGTAGAAGGTAGCGGATATATGGGTTTCTGGGAAACGATCAATGCTGTCAGAAATTATATATGAATTGGCTAAGCCAAGGCCTTTAGCAGTTATTCCAACTGGGCTGCCATAATATCTTGAGATGGCCAAATGCAATTGCTGAGGTGCACAGGCACATTGACAGGCCAAAGGGCAGCGCACATCCTCGCTATCCGAGTTTTATTTATCCATTAGATTATGGGTATTTCAACGGGACAAGCGCGATGGACGGCAACGGCATTGACGTTTGGCATGGCTCCGATACTGATAGGGGACTTGACGCTATCATGTGTATCGTAGACCTTATGAAACGTTACAGCGAAATAAAACTATTGATAAACTGCACAGAAAAAGAAAAGGCGCAAGTTTGTCAAGCACATTGCGAAACGGAGTTTACGAAAGGAATACTGATAAGGCGTGAACGATAACTAAGAATATTTTTGAAAATTAGACAAACCTCCTTGACAAATGGTGTCTGAGGATAATGTTTCGGGGAAGATCAGCGATTAGCGCTTTGCAAAGAGGTCGAGGGCATACGAGCAGGAACAGCCCGAATTGGCAAAATGGATAACGGTGTTCAAGACTGGACTAAACAAAGAAAACGACCACCTTGTGACCACTGACATTTTACATGAAATTGTCAGTAAATACACCGGCGCAAGTGAATTGGCACTGCGCATAGCAAAGGAACTAATAAACCATATTGATGTATATCACGCGCAAAGGTCAATGGACTGACAAGTCAAAAGGTTATAGTTCGAATAACTGTATAGGCGTGTTTGATATAGCTGACTGGAAAGACATCTCTGACTTCGATATCATGATTTTAACGTGAAAAAGAGTAACCAAGCGCTACTCCCCGATAGAGAAAGCCTCATAAACAAGAGTGTCGTTACAGGACACTAAATCCTATAACGACACTCATAATGGTCGGAGCGAGAGGATTCGAACCTCCGGCCTCTTGAACCCCATTCAAGCACGCTACCAAACTGCGCCACGCCCCGACTAGGTTATTATAAACACCAAAAAAGGTAAAATCAATAAAATACTGACATTTTGCCACAACTAGTGTTCCATCGAAAAGCAATTCATGCTCCAATATGCTATAATCATATAAAAACGAAGGAGAAATATATGGGCTTAATAAGAGCAGCAGCCTCTGCATTTGGCGGAGCAATGGCTGATCAATGGCTTGAGGTAATTGAGCCGGATGAAATGGACCAAGACGTTGTTTTCACTCAAGGTGTGCTTGTTTCGAACAAAAGATCATCAAACACCAAGGGAACTAGCGGTATCGTCACAGATGGTTCAATAGTCCACGTTTATGAAAACCAATTTATGCTGCTTGTTGACGGGGGAAAAGTCGTCGATTACTCGGCAGATCCTGGATATTTCACGATTGACAACAAGTCAGCGCCATCGATGTTCAATGGAAATTTCAAAGACTCCTTGAAGGAAGCTTGGGGAAGAATCAGGTTTGGTGGAGTACCGTCAAATAAGTTGCAGGTATTCTACATCAACCTTCAAGAGATCAAAGGAATCAAGTTTGGGACAAGAAACCCGATCAATTATTATGACAACTTCTATCAAGCAGAATTGTTTGTAAGGGCCCATGGCACTTACTCGATCCGCATTGAAAATCCATTGAAGTTTTATTCCGAAGTAATCTCAAAAAGTGCTTCACGTGTAAAGATTAGCGAGATCAACGACCAATACCTGGATGAATTCCTTGATGCGCTCCAAAGCAGCATTAATGGCTTGTCGATAGAAGGTGAGCGGATTTCCTTCCTAGCTTCTAAAAGCAGGGAGCTCAGCAAATATATGGCTAACACACTTGATGATGATTGGACCCAAAACAGAGGTTTTGAAGTTGTCAGCGTTGGAATTGCCAGCATCTCTTATGATGAAACAAGCCAAAAGCTTATCAATATGCGAAATGAAGGGGCTATGCTCTCAGACCCTACTATAAGGGAAGGCTTCGTGCAAGGCTCAATTGCCAGAGGCTTCGAAAAAGCCGGGGAAAATACCGGCGGCCAAGGCGGTTTCATAGGCATGAATCTAGCCAACAATTCGGCCTCAAGTTTTGCAGGATCTTTCAGCGAGTCAAATAGGCAACAGGCTGCCCAAAATACTCAGAGTTCTGCCCCCGCGCCTACCGGCGCAACCTGGACTTGCAGTTGCGGAAGCGTTAATCCAGACAGCGCAAAATTCTGTCCAAGTTGTGGATTGCCTCGACCAGCAGCCGCCGCGAAACTGTTTTGCGCAGAGTGCGGAAGTGAAATTGCTCCTGATGCCAAGTTCTGCCCCAATTGCGGAAATAAGCTTTAGCCAATTATGGAAAATGCGTTGCTAGCCCTTTAGCCAAGCACAGCCAGAAACGGTTTCGCTTGGCTTTTTTGTCGTTCAATCATTAAAAAAGCATGAATGGGCTAATACATGTCATTTTCAGAGTGTAATAGCTGTAAAAATACCTTATATTTTGTACATGTGCTAGAATGAAATACATTTATGACAGGAGAGCATATAATATAACAGTATCAATAAAATACATATACTAAATTTAATATAATGTGGGGACAAAATGGAAAGAAGCAATAAAGTATTTTACCAATACGACGAATACCGTCCTCAAGAAGGGAATCTGTATCCAGATGACAAGAGGACTGCCAACTCTAGGCAGCCAACAACTCTGTATGTGCCGCCATCAGTGGTAGAGGCCAGCCCCCGGGCGCCTGCGCCGGCTATGAGCGCAAACTACAGGAATGTAATGTTTACATTGACAAAGCTGGACATAGCTTCGGGAAAGAGAATCCCAGGCGCTGTCTATGAGATGCGCGGCAGCAATGGCAGCATGCAGCTATTATCTACCAATGAGGGCGGCATGGCTACATTTAATATCGGGGCAGGGGCAAGCTACAGGCTTAGAGAAGTATCTGCGGCAGAAGGATACAGGCTTGACGAGTCCATTTATGCCATTGACGTTTCACCTAATGGCTCAGTGCGCTTAAATGGGTCTATTGGCGATAAAATTACAGTGCCTGCAATTGGTTTGGGCTGATATGGAAAACCTGCCTGGCTTATGCCAGACAGGTTTTCCCAAGCAATTGATATTATTGACAAGTAGCTCTCAACCTTCTTCAGTATTGTTGAGCAACTCCATGAACTCGTCGCCTGTGATGTTTTCCCGCTGCAGCAAGAATTCAGAAATCGCATCCAAGCGCTTCTTGTTTTTTGTAAGCAATTCGATAGTTTCTGCTTGGCAGGCATCAAGTATGGCCCGCACTTCCCCGTCAATCTCGCTGCCAGTCACTTCAGAGCACATCAATACTCTCCTGCCATCCAAATACTGGCTAACAGTGCTTTCTAGACCCATGGGGCCAAACTTCTCGCTCATGCCATAGATAGTCACAATGCTGCGGGCTATGCTTGTTGCGCGCTCTATGTCATTTGCAGCCCCTGTCGTGATGGTAGAAAATTGCACCAGCTCGGCAGCCCTGCCACCCAAGAGAGTTGTGATCTGGCTCAAAAGCTCATCTTTGGTCATGAGGTATCGGTCTTCTTCTGGCACACTCATTGTATATCCTAAAGAGCCCATGGTTCTGGGGACAATCGTTATCTTTTGTATCGGCTGGGAATTTTTTTGCAGTGCGGAAACCAATGCATGGCCGACCTCATGGTAGGCAACTAACTGTTTTTCCTTGCTATTCAGGATCCTGTCTTTTTTCTCTTTGCCTGCAATTACTACCTCAACAGCTTCCATAAGATCCTCTTGGATAACCTCGTCCCTGCCAAGCCTTACTGCACGCAAGGCAGCCTCATTGATCATGTTGGCAAGGTCGGCTCCAGTCGCGCCGCTTGTCGCTAAAGCTATATCCCTTAAGACAACTTCCTTTGCGATTTTAACCTTTGATGCATGTACAGAGAGTATGGATTCACGCCCAGGCAAATCGGGCTTTTCAACTATTATTCTCCTGTCAAAACGGCCTGCCCTAGACAAAGCCTTGTCAAGCACTTCAGGCCTATTTGTAGCTGCTAGCACGACGACCCCTTTTGATGCGTCAAAACCATCCATCTCCGCCAAGAGCTGGTTAAGCGTCTGTTCTCTCTCGTCATTGCTTCCAAGGCTGTTGTCGCGGCTTTTTCCTATTGCGTCGATCTCGTCAATGAAAATAATGCATGGCGCGTCTTTGCTCGCAGTCTGGAACAAATCCCTAACCCTGGATGCGCCGACTCCTACATAGAGCTCTACAAACTCAGAGCCTGTCAGATGGTAGAACGGCACCTTGGCCTCTCCAGCGAGAGCTCTCGCCATCAAAGTCTTGCCTGTGCCAGGAGGTCCAACCAATAACGCCCCTTTTGGCTGCTTTGCGCCTACTTTGTGGTATTTTTCTGGGTTATGCAAATAGTCTACAATCTCTATCAAGCTTTCTTTGGCTTCGTCTTGGCCGGCAACATCCTTGAAGGATACTCCAACATTTTTTTCAACATTGTACACTTTTGCCCTTGATTTCCCGACAGAGCCCATAAAGCCCATTCCTGAGTTGTCAGATCCCATCCGCTTAGCCATTGACCTGAAAAAGAACAAATAAAGCAAATATAGGGCAATGACCGGAACAACCCAGCTTGCCAATATTTGCATATAAGTTCCTTGGTTGTTGGCCAGTGGGCGTTTGAAATCGCCAACCTTGCCCTCGAGGTGCTTGCCGTCAAGGTAGCTGACAATGTCATAATTGTCAATTCTGCCAGTGACAAACTGCAAGTTGGCAATACTCTCAATAGTGCTTCTGCCATTAGGGTCAACTACTTCCAAAACACTTTTTGCAGGCACGTTCTCCTTGATAGTGAGGCTAATTGTCGTGTCGTTTAATTCCACAACTTGCACATACCCTCGATCAACTAACTCCATAAATGCGTTGTATGAAATCTCTGTTTTTAAAGTGTTTGGCCTAGTGGATATAAGTGTATTAATCGCAAAAATGATTAGGAACAGAACCATAAAAACATTAAACATGTTTGCCCATCTGTTCGGTTGGGGTTGGTTATTGTTGGGGCCAGGCTTATTATTTTGATTCATTTAACAAATCCTCAATTGGTTATCTTTCGCTTCATTATAACACAGCAGCTTTTGCAAGCTATATCTCATCACAAAGATGCTATGAGTGGCATCCATCCGAATATTAGTATTATTAACAAGTGTATGTTTTTTAGAATAGAAATAATTAATCATACTATACTAAAAATAAGGTGAATAATTTATGAAACAACTTGAAAGAGTGTTAAGCTCACTTTGCATCTTGGCAGCGACTATCGCAGTGGCAGTGCAAATAGTTTACTTCACTGGATACGTAGTGCCTGCAACGGTGTTTGGGAACGATAAATCAATCAGCTACTTGGATAGCTCAATATATCGCAAAGGAGACTGTCTGCAAATCAAAATTTCTGATCCAAAAGCTATTCTGCTAATAAATGGCGAGAATGCCCTACCGGAGAGCACGAAAGGAGATTATGGCGTCTACCGGGTCTACGACAAGGATGTTGTTGAAATTGATCTTCGTTCTACCCTTAAGGGGCAAGAAATTTCAGTCTTTGTTGCAGTTGCTGGAGAGAATATCCGTTTTCCAGCAGAAGGCTCAAAATATTTTGTGGAAGGCGGCATAAAAACCCTTTTCAAGGTATCCCTTGCCACTCAAAGGTCGTGACTAATAAAATCAGTTTTATTGAATTAGCAGCTTTAGGCTAGGTGTGCAATTCTTTATCTGCAATTATCCATCGGACAATACAATTTTTTATGCCAGATAAAAATAAGAACTTTCAACAAGAAAACAATTGTGTTGTTTATTGCTGTATTTTAGTATATAATGCGTATGAAAAATGTTAACAAACGACATCGACAATCAGAAAACTCCTATTATTCAAATTGCTATTGACGGACCGGCTGGAACAGGAAAGAGCACAATAGCTAAATTGCTATCTGATCAGCTTGCAATCAACTACTTGGACACAGGCGCCATGTATCGCGCCTTTTCTTTGCATGCAAAAGAGAGCGGGGTTTCCGGTGATGCGCCTGATGGCGCTTTATCGGATTTATTTAATTCCTTCGGCTTGGAATTTGACCTGGTTCGAGTGCTGCTGAATGGAAGGGATATATCCGCACTTATCCGCACGCCGGAAATCGACAAGAATGTTGGCGCATTTGCCTCAAGGCCTATTGTCAGGGAACGCATGGTCCAACTGCAAAGAGAGACTTCAGTTGGAAAAAATGTGGTGATGGAAGGCCGCGACATCGGCACAGTAGTGCTTCCAGACACTCCTTACAAGTTCTACTTGGATGCGAGCATTGATGTACGTGCCCAAAGGAGGCACACACAGAACATCCAGTCAGGCATCGATTCAGACTTGGACATCATCCGCACGGAGATCGCTCTGAGAGACGAGTTGGACTCGACTAGGGAAGCATCTCCTCTTAGGATTGCAGAAGGCAGTGTTTACATTGATACATCTTATATCACTCCCATTGAAGTCGTCGAAATAATCGTCGACTTTGTGAGGGATGGCGAAAGATTGAGCAATGGGTAGCCCTTCCATAACTATAGCCAGCAAATCAGGTTTTTGCGTTGGTGTCGAGCGCGCTGTTAAAATGGCATTCAAGTGCGCAAACACAAATACCGGAAATGTATACATGCTTGGAGAGCTTATACACAACAGATTTGTTAATGAACAGCTTCGAGAGCTTGGTGTTGTGTCCACTGAAGACTTAAGCCAGGTAGAAAATGGAACTATTATAATAAGATCGCATGGAATTACAAAATCAGTTTATGACTACTTAAGCAGCAAGCCTTTGAATATAGTCGATGCAACATGCATCTATGTCAAGTCAATACAAAATAAGGTTGAAAAATACCATCAAGCTGGTTATACTATAGTAATCGTAGGCGATAGAGCCCATCCAGAGGTAATTGGCGTCAATGGGTGGTGTTCAAATGAAGCGATAATTATATCTACCTTGCAGGAAGCCCAAAATTCCCGCTTGAAAGAGCCTGTGTGCATAGTTGCCCAAACGACTTTTATAAAGGAATTATTTACCCAGATATCAAATTATATATGCATGATCCATAATGGCACCTTGGTGTTCGATACAATCTGCCAATCAACAGCCTTACGCCAAAAAGCCGCGGCAGATTTGGCGAAAAAGTCAGATGCTATGATAGTGATAGGCGGAAAAAACAGCTCTAATACAGCAAAACTAGAACAGATATGCCGACAGCATTGCAGCCAGGTCATTAATATCGAGGCGGCTGATGAAATAAATGTGAAGGATTTTAGCGAGTGTAGCTCAATTGGTGTGACTGCCGGGGCTTCAACACCATCGCAGATCATCCTGGAGGTTAAAGGAAAAATGGAAAACATAATGGAAAATTTTGAAGAGTCTATCGAGAACTTAAAACAATTCCGAACCGGAGATATCGTCACAGGCGAAATTATCTCTGTGAATGAAGCTGAAATCTATGTCAATATCGGCCACAAATCAGATGGGATAATTAAAAAAGCCGATTTCCTCCAGGATTTGTACAGCGATCTTACATCATCAGCAGCAATCGGAGACCAAATTGAAGCTATGGTAATCGACATGAATGACGGGACTGGCAATATCGTCTTGTCAAAAATCCGAGTTGATGAGTTGGCTGCCCAAGACAAGACAGAGGAAGCCTTCAAGAGCGGGGAAATCCTTACAGGCAAAATCACAAAAATTGTAAAAGGCGGTGTCATTGTCGACATCGGCTTCTCAAAACCTTTCATGCCTGGCAACCAGTATGCGCTCAAGTATACTGAAGACTTAAACGCTTTGCTTGGCAAAGAGGTTGAGGGCAGGATCATAGAGTTTGACAGGGACCGCAACAAGATCATCTTCTCAAGGAAAGTAGTCCTGCTTGAGATCCGCAACGCAGAAAGAGAAGAGAAAGAGCGTAGAAAAAAAGAAGCCCTCGATTCCCTCGAGTTGAGCCAAGTGGTCAATGCTCCAGTTAAGAACGTGGCTGATTTTGGGGTGTTTATCGACCTTAACGGGATTGACGGTTTTATCCACGTCTCAGATCTGGCTTGGAGGCGCATATCCAACCCTAAGAACTTGTTCAAGACAGGCGACATGATTGAAGCTATTGTAACAGAGCTGGACAAAGAAGCTGGTAAAGTCAAGTTGTCCGTCAAAGCCCTTACTCCAGAGCCATGGCAGACATTTATCGAAGGCTACAAGGCAAACGACACTACTAAAGCGATAATCAAAAGTGTAGTGAAATTCGGCGCTTTTGCAGAAATCATCCCTGGTGTTGAAGGCTTGATACACATATCGAACTTGTCCCACGACAAAGTTCCAAATGTAGAGAGCGTTGTAAATGTAAATGACGAAGTAACTGTAAAAATAATCGAGATTGACAACGATAAGCGCAAGATCGGGTTGAGCATCAAAGACCTTACTGAAGCGCCAAAGCGGAAAATAGAGCAAGACAAAGCTTACTATAAAGAAGACTCCAAAGTGACAATGGAGCATCTATTTAAGAAATACCTAGGCGAGTAGCTGCAAAACCGACTCATCCACGTTTTACTGCTAGTACTAGGAGCGCCCTTTATCGGCAAGGTGCTGCCGGCAGCCCTATTGAGGCTGCCGGCGCCTCCAAATAAGCTTACTGCCAAGGCTTGGAGAATCTTTTTATGCACTTGCAAACTTCTATTTATGCAGCCGCGCCCTCTCAAAAGTGCACAGGCAATGCTTGTTGACCAAAAAAGCTGCTCCTATACTATTTCAATATTCCACCTTCAACAAAGGTTCGATAGAATTTTTCTATCAGCGCAACCGATCTTCGTATATCAAGCTGAAGCAGATTGCTTTGCTTTTTTTAATTCCTGCCTCATTGACTATAGTTTGAAACAGGAGAGCCGGGGCTTGTATGCTTCTTTTCCCGATTTCGTTTTCAATCGGCGTTTTCTATAGATAGCCAGTTTTTTTCAAATAGTTATTTAATATTTTGCCCAGTTTCCGTTCCATGTAATCCTCCCGATAACGTACAATAAGTTGCGCAAATTCAAATCGACACTGTTCGACTCGCTGGTAGAATGGTTGTGCAAATCAATCTACTACACAGGAGGAGACGAAACAGTGTCTGAAAAAATTTTACAGGTAAATGAAGAGGCAATCAAGAGCCAGCTTGGCCGAACTTGTCCGCAAAACGGTGAGGAGACTTTGAATGAGCTGCTAGAAAAAGAAGCGGACGTGCCTCTCAACGCTGCGCGCTATGAGCGCAGCGTTGAGAGGGCAGGGCACAGGGCTGGGCATTATGGGAGGGGATTGACTACTTCATCTGGGCAGATTGCGCTTAAAATGCCAAAGCTGAAAGGGGCTCCAAGAAAACAAACCACAAAGCTTTTTTACCACAGCCATACAAAATGGCATACTGGGGGCAGAATATATGCCTACTGCGAGCTCAACGAAGATTGCAAAGAGGTATAGCATTTCTAATGATCCTGGAGGGTAGCATCCACTCTCTGCCAAATAGCTGTTTGGAGCAAAAAAACGGCGTAGCCGAAGCTATGCCGTTGAACAAAACCAAATTTTGCTTCTATAAGGATCCGCTGCAAATTCCGGTCTTTTTAAATGTGTCTCCAAGCAAAAGACAAAAAAACATCCTCAATTTTATGACAGAGCCATCAACTGGCTTTAGCTAAAAAATAATTCGCTCTCACTTTTTCACAAGTTTGGCAATCCCGTTTGCAACAATTGAATGCCAAACAGCTGGCGCTATAAAAACTGAAGAGCAGAAAGAAGACATGACCCCAATGATGATTTGCAATAAAGGTTGCATAGCAGAAGATGGGACCAGCGCTAAAACTGCACCAAAGGTTATTAAGAGGCACACCGAGCAATAGCCAGCCCATTTCAAGTTCAACCCCATGCAAGACTCAGCCAAATCGTCAAGCTCGCTTTGAGTCCGCATGTTTTTCTTGCGTTTCTCTGCAATCTTGCTAAAAAATCCTATGCTGCTAAACACGCTGTAACAAATTACAGCCAATAACGCAACAACAAATGCCGAAGTTGCTTGGAAGCCAAATACAGCGCTCATGCCGCACACAACAGCAATGTCAAAGAGAATGGCGACAACAGAACATAAGGCGATAGGCAATCCAAACCTGATTGCGGTGTAGATGCCTACACAGGCAACAGCTGCCGCAAGGGCTAGCAAACTGTTTCTCAAATTTGTTTTCGCAGTTTTTGCCGGCACTTTTTTGAAAGAAAGCAATTTGACATTGGATGCGCCGTATCTTTCACTAAACAGTAGAACAAGCCCTTTATTCTGTGCATCAGTAAAAACAATTCTTGAATTGATAAAGGCGATATTCTTTTCTGCGCCCGAAATTGCAATATAAGCTTCACTGTCGATTTTATCCACAAGCGCCTTGATTTCTTCTTGGCTGACACTGCTATTCAAATCAAATACTAAAGCGCTTCCGCCTTTGAACTCAATGCCAGCGTTTAGCCCAGGGAATAGTGATAATAAAACAAAAATAACAGCAAACACAGCTGACATTGCCAGACATTTTTTCTTGCTTGTGACAAGGTTGAATTTTAGCTTCATATATCAAACCCCTCCCCTTTTCATAGAGCCAAACAACATATTGCCAGGCAGTTCGAAAGCTGATAAAAACGTGCCAAAAATCCATTTTGCCAGAAACCCTGATACCATAAGATTTGCTGTAGTCCCTATTAAGAGAGTAGCAGCAAAGCTTTTTGACGCGTCAATGCCAATGGCAGACACTGCAAGGCCTAGCGCAATAACTGCAATGTTTGAATCTTGTATTTGCATCCGGGTTGCTGCAGAAGCTTCGCTTATTGCTACGTGGGGTGCTTTGCCGTTCGCGAATTCATCTTTGCATCTTGCAAGCAATGCCACATGGGAGCCGACAACTATCCCAAAAGATGCCACTATTCCTAACAGCCCAGTTACTGTCAAGGAAACCTTGAACATAGCTAAAGCATTCAGATAAATCACAAGAAAGGAAATAAGCGATAAACTCGCAGCCACGCCTATGCCTCGGTACACAATAATTAAATATACAAACACCACGAGAAATCCAGCTAAACCTGCGGCATGGATTTTTCCGATGCTCGCTTCCCTTGAAACAGGCTCAAAGCTTTCGACTTCCGATATGGCAAAGTTTAAGGTTAATTCACCAATATTAAGCAGGTCAGCCAAGCCAACAGCTTCCTCATCAGTGGCGATGCCATCAATCTGGATTATGCCTTCTTCGTTGACCGTTTCAACAAGAATATCCCTGAGAACCTTGCCGTCTAGCACGATAGTTATATTCTCGCCGAAATGCTCTTCGCCTGTTGCTAAAGCCAGGGCATCCTTGCCAGCGCTGTCAAGCTCTATCAAAACCGAATACTTTCCTACAGATGATTGGCGCCTTGCTTTTTCTACATTTGTGTTTGACAAGAATGCTTCGCCTGCAGTGTTCTTCACTTCCAGCCCTGCTTTTATCGTTAAAAGCTCCATCACTTGTTGGAAGCTGCCTGTGTTTGGTATAGAAACAACGACCCGGAATGAATCCAGCTTTGCAATAGCAAAATCTTTTATCCCAAGCGATTCTATTCTCTTATGGAGTGTAAACATAGCTTCATCCATAATATCACTGCTTGGCTCCCCGTCCGCATCCCCCACCTCAAGAAACGCATAAAACCCGCCTGTCAAATCCATGCTGTATCCTATTGAGTCTTTTGCAGGCAATACGTCATAAACCCCGGCAATTTTGCTAACTGGTATTCCGGTAATAAAAATAAATGACGCAATAGCCAACACAATGGCAAAATTGCAAAATTGCGTCAAGGGCTTGCCTCTTCTCATTTTAAAAATAACACTTCCAGTCTTTTTGTCAATTTAGTCAGATATTCCAATAATTATACTCTATTTCAATTATACGTTCAATGTCTTTTGCCGGCATTTGATGTAGAGCGCGCACTCAAGGCGTTTTTTCAACAATTCGCACCCAATTTTGTAAGGCGCGGATATATCATTGTTCAAATTATACGCATTTGCGCGGCATCCCCCGCCACAGTGGTACTTTGCCCAACACTCATTGCATGGGGATGAGCTGGGTATGTCCATAGCCCGAAACCCTTCCCTCAACTGCTCATTGAACCTTTCGGGCAAGCTCACATTGCCCATCAAATACACCGGGTCTTTGGCAAATTGGTGGCATGGGTAAATAGAGCCATCTGGATCCACAGAATAATACGAACTGCCTACACCGCACCCGGAAAGGCGTTTGTAGATGCACGTGGCATTGTCCGTGTCCAGATTGAAGTGGAAAAAACTGAACTGGCGTTCAGTACCGACGCATTCCAGATACAGCTCTGCAAGCTTGTTGTATTCGTTGAAAATAACCTCCAGATGCTCTTCCTTGATTTCTAAACGCGGATCTGAAGTGGCTACAGGCTCTACAGAAATGTTAGTGATGCCCAAATCTGCCAAATGCATAACATCGCTTGCGAAATCGAGATTTTGGCTAGTGTATGTCCCCCTTACATAGTAGCTTTTATTGCCTCTTTTTTCAATTGTTTTGCGAATGCCCTCAAGCGCGGAATCGTAGCTGCCTTTTCCCCGCATACTGTCATTTACGCTTGGCCTGCCATCAAGGGAAAACACCACATTGTACATTTCATCATTGATGAAATCAATCATTGGCCCGTCAAGGCCAACTGCGTTAGTTGTTGTTGTGAAACGGAATTTTTTAGACGCATTTTTTTCCTTGCTCTTGGCATATTCGATTGTTTTTGCCATAACTTCAAAGTTCAGGGTAGGTTCCCCTCCGAAAAAATCTACTTCCAGGTTGTAGGCTTGTCCGCTATTAGCTATCAAGAAATCTATAGCGTCACAGGCTGTCTGGTAATCCATCAAACCCTTTGGCTTGTTCTCGCTAGCATATACAAAACAGTAATTGCACGCTAAATTGCACTCAAAGCTAACGTTCAAGCACAATGCCTTTACATATTTCGAAAGTTGAGCGTTTTGCTCCACCACCAGTTTATTGCTGAATAGCAACCCCTTGCCGATTAGCTCGTCAATCTCCTCAATCGCCTCTTTTAGCAGCGTCTTGCCAATTTTCTTTCCAAGTGTGCCCATCAACTGTTCTTCGTTAATACTTGGATATTTATCTAGCACTTCAAACATGGCATCATCAACTTTAAAAATTGTTGAGCTATTAATGTCAAGGACGATATTTTCGTTGTTGTGCCTGAATTTATAAATTTTCATAAAATCCTAGTTAAAAAAAAGCTGCCTTGGGCAGCTGTTTTTTTCTTTTACCTATTCTCGCAACCTTGGTTGCCAACTGTGCAGGATGTTTTGCATGCTGATTGGCAAGATGCCTGGCATTCGCCACAGCCTATATTCGTTCTTTCCCGATTGGTTTCATTGATCACTATGATGTGTTTCATAAAATAACCTCAAATGAAGAATTCGAAAAGAATTATAGCATACAAGAGGTTTCTTTTATACTCTATTTCAAATTAATTCCGATCACTCCGCAGATGAAACAGATTACAACATATAGAGGAAACTTTTTGAGCACTGCCGACCAAACAATCGCGCCTGGAGAGAAAAGCAAAGTGAACACCACAATCATTGCTAGCAATGACACCCCCCCGATAATGCCGTTTAGCCAACCTTTTCCTTCGCTTCTAAAAGCATTTGAGATGCTTGCGACTATCATGCAAAATGTGGTTATTGAGTAGGATATAATTGATACTACGCCATATGGGATTGTAAAAAAGTATGTTATCAACGACCAAGCAGCGACCAAGACCAGGAACAGGCCAAAGCACAGCAACATACCCTTTGATTTTTTGAAGATATTCTCTAAACTCCCTGCCATCTTAACACCTCATATTCGTTTTTTCGAAATATATATATGATACAAGCATAAAAAATATGTTATTTGGCGCATAAAGGTTTCTTTCTACTTTGTGTAAAAAAATTACTATGTTAGTAAATTCTTGCCCTTAAAACACATAAAAGCAGCTATTGCTTGAAATGAAGCGCACAGTGCTGCTTTTCTGGCCAGCAAGACTTGCCTTCCAAATATGAAATATTTGTTGAAATTGCACATTCATCGAATTATCATGGTCTATTAATGTTTTTTTCAGCAAATAGTTTGTTTCTTAAAGGTTCTATAAAGGTTTCGAGGTTATACTTCAGACATAAATTTCCCCTCTTAATAAATATAAAAAAAGGCGTGGCAACGTCCTTTTTTTCTTTTTGCCCATAAATGGCAACAGGCATCTTTTTCAACTTTCTTCAGATTATAAAGGTTGCATAAAGGTTCTTAGGATATACTTCAATCATAAATTTCCCCTCTTAAAATAAATAGAATGAATTAAAAAAAGACGCTTGCCAGCGCCTTTTTTTAATTCCAGGCCAAATTCACAAGGAAAAGCTCCTCAAAAATCGATAATTGCTAGTTGCGCCACTCATTTAGCGGCTTTGGCATCCAAAGGCGCTAAATGAATTTCAGCCGTGATTATCGCCTAGTCCTTCTCTGCTTTAATACCATTGAAATCCTACCTTATCCAGTCCTTTCTTTGTTGCTGGCATTTAGTTTCTTTGGTGCGCCAAGTGCGACTTGCAAACTCTTCTTGGCTGCCGAGATCCCCACTGCTACACAGAGGCTTCGCCTCTCGGCGTTGTTGCGGCAAGTGGAGGCATTTTGTTGCATTCCCTAATTGGCTGTTACAAACAGGGGTTTGATCATTTGCGAGTTTCTACTGGGGCATTTCTTTCCAACATAAAAGAGGCGGCTTGCCGCCCAGTATTCCAGTAGAATTCTTAATCAAACCAAGCTGCCCCAGATCCGGTTGCCGTAGACAGGGGGGCATCAAGTTAGCAGGTGCTAATGCTTCATTTAAGCTCAATGGAGATGATGTCAGGGCTCTTTTTTACGAGAGATTAGCTGCCAAATGCCATGCGGAGGGCTTTGCCAGAATTCCTGCTTGATTTTTGGGCGATTGCCCTATCCTTTAAAGGTAGCATAAAGGTTTATGGGTTATACTCCAATTATAAATTTCCCCTCTTAAAATAAATAGAATGAATTAAAAGAAGACGCTTGCCAGCGCCTTTTTTTATATTCGAGGCTGGATTAAATGACCAGGCTCAGCACTTGAGCCATGTGCCTCAACACGCTTTGCACCTGCCCCCATCTTCCATAAACAGTGTGTGTTGAGTAGAGCTCCTCCCTGAATGAAGGCACTCCATTAATGGACACTTCATAAAACCCAATTTTCTCTGCGTACCCTACCGGCGATTCAAGTTTATCCTTTAGCATGAAACTTAAAGTTATGTCTTGTATAGAGTCTCTCCTTGCGGGTATCTTTATATCTTTATCCAAAACAACCTTATAGTTTTTTTTCGCCCCTTCCACAGGAATGCTGGCGATATAGTCGCCTGCTGACGCCAAGCAGACTTGGGTGTAATCCTTGAAAACCTCCTCAAGCATCTCCCTGCTCTCTATATACATATCAGCCGAATTTAGAACTACGCCACAAAGGATCATGCCGTCATGGATGGCTGCAGACACAAAACACTTGCCGGCGGCTTGGGTGTATCCGGTTTTTATCCCCACAGCTTGGCTGTACAGGGACAAAAATTGGTTTCTATTGCGATAGTTTCTTAAATTCCCGTTTATTACCACAGGATAATTGGGTTGGGAGCAAATGGACATAAAAGTATCATTTTTAATTGCTTCAGAAGCAATAAGCGCTAGGTCATAAGCGCTGGAGTAATGGTTATCATTCGGCAAACCATGTGGATTGGCAAAGTTGGTATTCTTGCAGCCGATTTTCTCTGCCCTATTATTCATTTCTGCGATAAAAGCCTCCACACTGCCGCTTACATGTTTTGCAATGGCAACAGACCCGTCATTGGCTGACACAAACATAGTGGCAGCGATCAAATCCCCAAGCATTATCTCATCCCCCAAAAGCAAAAACATGGAAGACCCCTCAATGCCGACGGATTCGCTATCGATGGTCACAATGCTAGACAAATCGCCCAGCTCTATAGCGAGCAAGGCAGTCATTATCTTTGTGGTGGAGGCAATTGGAAGGCGCTCATGGGCATTGTTTTCAACAAGCACATACTTCGTGTAGCTGTCTATTACTATTGAAGACTTTGATGCTCTGGCGCTGCCACTTGGAAATGAAAGGGCAATAATAATTGCACAAACAATAACGAAAGCTTTTTTCATCTTAAACACCACTAACCTCTCTTCCGCTATTATATTTTATACACAATCATGATATTCCCTCCGCTTCAGGCTTGCACAAATAAAATAGCGGCTACAGATGCAATCCTGCTTCTGTAGCCGCTATTTTATTTGTGGTTTTATGACACCTCACGGTGCTTGAACTTGACATGTTTGTTGATCGATTCCATATTTTGAACTGCTTTTCTCGTTATTACAACCTCTGTCACGTCCTCCATATCAGGAACTTCATACATAATTTGTTGCATCAGCTTTTCAATTATGCTCCTCAAGCCCCTGGCGCCGGTTTCCCGTAATAGTGTGAGCTCAGCTATTTCCTCAACTGCTTTGGGCTCAAATGTCAACTTGACGCCGTCCATTTTCAACAGCTCTGAATACTGTTTGAGAATAGCATTTTTCGGCTCCCTCATAATCCGTATCAGCGTCTCTTTGTCAAGTGTCTCTAGAGCGGTAATTATGGGCAATCGCCCTACAAGCTCTGGAATCAAGCCATATTTCATCAAGTCTTGGGGCAAAGCCTGTTTCATCAAAGAGGACGGATCCACATTTGAGTTTTTCGATATATCTGCTTCAAAGCCGATCTCTTTTTTTCCCACCCGGTTTTGGACGATTTTGTCGAGGCCTTCGAAAGCTCCCCCACAAATAAACAGGATATTTGTGGTGTCAATCTGGATAAATTCTTGGTTAGGATGCTTGCGGCCGCCTTGGGGAGGGACATTCGCAACGGTTCCTTCAAGAATTTTTAACAAAGCCTGTTGAACGCCTTCGCCGCTGACGTCCCGGGTTATTGAGACATTTTCACTTTTACGGGCGATTTTGTCTAGCTCATCAATATAAACAATCCCGTACTGGGCAAGCTCCACATCTGAATCTGCAGCTTGTATAAGCCTGAGGAGTATGTTTTCAACGTCTTCACCGACGTACCCCGCTTCAGTCAAAGAAGTCGCGTCAGTAATGGCAAAAGGCACATTAAGGGATTTTGCCAATGTCTGCGCTAAAAGGGTTTTTCCACTGCCTGTAGGCCCAATCAATAAAATATTGCTTTTTTGGATTTCGCCATCAACTTCCCTGTTAAGGGTCCTTATTCTTTTGTAATGGTTGTATACAGCAACTGCAAGCGCAATTTTCGCATCATCTTGCTTAATGACATACTCGTCAAGAGCTGCCTTGATCTCTGACGGTTTTAGCTTGTTTTTTAGAAGCTTTTGTCTGAGTTGGTTTCCTTGGTTTTTCTTTGCGTCTTGCATTAGGCTGTTTAGGATGCTCACACATTCGTCACAAATAGCGGCGTTATTGCCTTTGACTAAGTGAGTGGCGTCAATTGCTGACTTGCCACAAAAGGAGCACCTTGAAGAGCCAGAAAATTCACCGGCCATTTTTAGCCACCTTATCTCTTAGTAATAACTTTGTCTATAATCCCGTAGTTTTTGGCTTCTTCAGCGGACATGAAGAAATCCCTATCCGTGTCGCGCTGGATAACCTCTATTGGCTGGCCAGTGTTCTCTGACAAAATCCTGTTGAGCTTGTCTCTAGTATTAAGCAGATGCTTTGCATAGATCTCAACGTCCGCAGATTTGCCTTGCGCTCCTCCAGAGGGCTGGTGGATCATTATTTCACTATTAGGCAAAGCTGACCTTTTGCCTTTAGCTCCTGCTGCCAAAAGGAACGATCCCATGGAAGCAGCAAACCCGATGCAAATTGTTGCTACATCGCATTTCAGATAATTCATTGTATCATAGATCGCTAAACCGGCAGAGACAGATCCGCCTGGGCTATTGATATACAAATTGATGTCCTTGTCTGAGCTCTCAGACTCAAGAAAAATCAACTGTGCGACGATCAAATCGGCGACTTGGTCGTCAATTGCCCCTGTTAGCATAACGATGCGGTCTTTTAATAACCTGGAATAAATATCATAAGAGCGCTCGCCTCTTGAAGTCTGTTCAACAACAATTGGAACTAATGCCATAAAATAGCCTCCTTATCCTTCTTTCGCGTCATTCTTAACGCATTCCCCTTATTCTTGTGTTGAAATGGAGTCCTCCATACTGTCTATTGCTACTTCCTCATCGCTTTTCTCTTCCTCATTTGGAACTACAAGCCGTTCCCGTTCTTTATCCATTGCCACTATGAGGGCTTCGGGCGATTTGTCAGCATATTCAAGCAGCAGGTCTAAAAGTTTCGATTCATTAATTTGTTGTTTATAATACTCGATTTCGGTTTCAGACATTGAGCCTTTGACCTCTTCGAGCGTCCTTTGTTCTGCATTCGCAAGTTTTTGAAGCTCAATATCAAATTCTTCATCTGTAATAGAAATGTTTTCCGCTTCTATCAGTTTACTAAAAATGCACATCGTTCGGTATGATTTGTCAGCTTCTATTGCGTATTGAGCTTCAAAAAAGTTGGCGTATTCCCCATTAGGCGCGCTTTGGGCAACTAGCTCATAAAACTGCTGTGGATCAACGCCTTGTTGCCTCATGCTATTCTCATTGCTTTCCTTTATTATTGCAGCCCGCTCTGTAATTATCTGCGGAGCTATTGGGAAATCATAGCTCTCAACAAGCTCTTCAACAATTCTATCCTTTGCGATTTTCATGAGATTCTGTTCGTTTTCCTGCTTGACCTTTTCCTTGGCATCTGCTCTAAGCCCTGCAAGATCGTCAAAACCTAAATCCAAAGCGAACTCGTCATCCAAAACCGGCAGCTCTTTTCTCTTCAGTTCTAATATTTTAATTTTGAACATTGCAGCCTTGCCAGCTAGATCCTCTGATTGGTACTGCTCTGGGAAAGTCACATCAATCTCAAACTCATCTCCGGCTTTGTGGCCAATAAGCTGTTCTTCAAAACCCGGGATAAAATTGCCGGCTCCAATTGTCAAACTAAAATCTTCAGCTTTTCCGCCTTCAAAAGGAACGCCATCCATAAATCCTTCAAAGTTGATTGCGGCAACAGTGCCATTATCAGAAACACCTTCATCAATGCTCACAAGCCTGGAATTCTGCTCTAACAATTCTGCGATTTTCTCGTCAATTTCTTCTTCATCAACTTCATAGTCAATGGGGCCAACTTTTATGCCTTTGTAGTCTTTAAGCTCGAACTGCGGTGTTA
Source organism: Eubacteriaceae bacterium (assembly GCA_009782875.1). Taxonomy (GTDB): domain Bacteria; phylum Bacillota; class Clostridia; order Eubacteriales; family Anaerofustaceae; genus WRIE01. Next base: position 31,348 of record WRIE01000039.1, read on the forward strand.
TAGGTATTTCTAATGTAACAGCAATGCCATCATCATCCAATTGGTCAACTGAAGCAATTTGGGGTGAGGATGCCACTTCAAAATCAAACTTTTCTAGGCATTCTTTATACTCAACCCCAATGGCAATATCAAAAGCTTCCTCATAAAACAGGCTTTTGCCATATCTAGCTTCCAAGACATTCCTTGGCACTTTGCCTTTTCTAAACCCGGGGAGGCTAAACCTCTCTTTGTTATTCTCGTAAACTTGTATGATCGCATCCTGGAAATCATCTTTCGGAATGGTCATCTTTACTGTAGCTACATTATTTGCGATATTCACAATTTCAAACGGCACTTTTTATCCTCCTGCTTAGCATTATATATTCTACCATGCCAGCACAGTTTTTCAACCAGTTATTTTCAAGTCATTTTATGCACAAATTGCAAAAAAATAAAATAAACTCGATTTATATATTTATGTGTTATTTATAAGGCTAAATGAAAAAAATCGCCACCACCCGTAAAACGGGTGGTTCGGGGAGCGCCCTATAAGGGCGTGCTGCCGGCTGCCCCTCAAGGGGCTGCCGGAGTCTCCCTTAGAACTTGCTTTGCCAAAGGCTGTCTAGACTC
>WRIE01000040.1 GCA_009782875.1 Eubacteriaceae bacterium
TTCAAGGGGTAGCTAGCAATACTAATGCCCCTTCAGGGGCGGAGACGTGTCAAAGGCAATTCGCCGGAGTCTAGACAGCCTTTTTGGCAAAGCAAGTTCTAAGGGAGACTCCGGCAGCCCCTTGAGGGGCAGCCGGCAGCACGCCCTTATAGGGCGCTCCCCGAACCACCCGTTTTACGGGTGGTGGCGATTACAATCAGTTTACCGGCGATCTACAGAGCATGGCGAGTCTCACAGGGCGGCTTGTTTGCCTACCCTGTCTATCAGTGCAAGCTGATTCTAGATTTGGATGCCTCTCCATAGAGTCTTCTTGGCGCACTTCTCTTTGCCCTTGTTATGCTTTAGCTCAAATACCGTGGATTGCTTTTTCCAAAGGAGAGGAGCCCCGCCTCCTGTCCAGAACCAATAGCGTGTGTGCCTTTGGCGCTGCCGTACGCGTATTATCTATGAAAAATCGAGTAGTATTAGTGTAGGGTCTAAAGCGACCGAAGGAACTGCAACGCTTCTTCAAAAAGGGGTAGGCGACTATGTTATAATAATAAGAATAAACGCATTACGGTTAACACAGTATTGCTAAGGATGGTGAATGCCATTGAAAAAACTGCCTCTTGGTAATCAGAGTTTTAGGAAAATTATTGAAGGTGGATATGTTTATGTAGATAAAACAAAATATATCTACAAACTCGTCAATGAAGCAAGTTATTATTTCTTGTCCCGGCCAAGGCGGTTTGGCAAATCGTTGTTGCTTGATACTATAAGCGAGGTTTTCAATGGCGATAAAGAGCTGTTTGAAGACCTGTGGATTCATGATTCGGGTTACACTTTCCCAAAATATCCAGTTATTCGCCTTGATATGAGCAATGTATCTACTGAATCATCTGAAGACTTAAAGAAGTCTTTGCTTACAAGTTTGAGCATCATTTCAGAGAATGAAGCTCTACCAATAGTTGATGAAGTACCCTCTGACGTTTTTAAACGCCTTATTATCACCTTGCACAAAAAATATGGTCAAAAGGTAGTTGTGCTTGTAGACGAGTACGACAAGCCGATACTTGACCATATATTGGATGAGGAAGCTGCAGAGGCAAACAGGAAGGTTCTTAGAGGTTTTTTTGGCATTCTCAAGTCAATGGATCCCTATCTCAGGTTCTCCATGTTTACTGGTGTGTCAAAGTTCGCGAAAACGTCAATCTTCTCGGAGCTCAACAACCTCTCGGACATAACCCTCCACGAAGAGTATGCAGGCATCTGCGGCTTCGGGATTGATGAACTCGACGAGTATTTTGGGGACCATATCGAAAATGCCCCAATAGCCGGTTTGGAAGAAAAGGGCGCCAATCTGCGCAGCGAAATACTAAAGTGGTATGACGGCTATTCATGGGACGGCAAGACAAGGCTGGTCAACCCGTTCTCGCTGTTGAGCTTTTTTGACCAGAAGCGGTTTTCAAGTTTCTGGTATGCCAGCGGTTCCCCCAAATTCCTGATGGATTTGATAAAGGAAAACCCTGGCCCATATTCCGAGCTCGAAGACATGCGGATTCTAGATTTTTCCCTGGACACTATAAACTTGGGTAATATATCCCTTGAGCCATTGCTGCTGCAATCTGGATACCTGACAATCGGCAGTGTAGAATATGACGAGCATTTTGACGCCATTTACACGCTGCGTATGCCTAATTATGAGGTTGGCAGGGCGTTCCACTTGCAAGTCCTGTCGGGCTTGTCAAACAGCGGGGACTTGAAAGCCAGCCAGTTCCGGATAGGCATGGTTAATGCCCTTGGCAATGGAGACTTGGGTGCGGTGCTGGCTTTGATGAAAAGCATTTTCGCATCGATCCCATACCATATCCATGTTGCTTTGGAAGCTTATTACCATTCCGTTTTCTATGCAGCCCTAAATGTTTTGGGCTTTGACATCCAGGCGGAGGTTGCCACATCCAGGGGCAGGGTGGACGCTATTCTCGAGCTTGGCGAAAAAGTCTATATCTTTGAGTTCAAATACGAAGACTGCCCGGCAGGCGCAAGCGAGGAAGAAAAAACCAAGGCATACACCCCAAGCCTCGACAAAGCTATGGACCAGATCAAAGCCAAAGGTTATTATGAGAAATTCATTGGCCGTGGCAAGGAAATATATCTTGCCGCATTTGCATTCTTGGGCAGGGACAGCATCTACATGAAGGCAGAAGTGTTGTGAATAGCCAGCTGCAAGAAGTGGAAGGGCTGAATCCCAAAGATATCAAGGATTGGAATTCGGTTTGTGGATGCAGCCATCCAATGAGAGCCATAACATGGATGATGTGGCATCCCAGCCAAGTGACTCATCTTCTGACTCTAAATATAAAAAAACGCCCTTTGCCTATGCAGGTTTGAGGGCGTTTTTGTTTTTCCAGTGCTATGCTACCCAGTAGCCAAGTACTGCGTCTATGTTTCTTTTTTGGGCTTCAGTAGGCTCAGCGACAATTTCTGCGCCCACGTCTGTGCCAATGCCAGGCTACTTTTTGCGTTATAAAAATGTCCTAAAACTGATAGATAAAGGCTTTAAAGCACTTTTGTTCTCGAAGATGAGAAGTTAGCAAAGCAGCTGTGGGAGTTATGTGAAGCGCTGGGGTTGTAATAGCCACAATAAAATATGGCGGCAGCCAACAAAGCCAGATTTAGCTAAGAACCGTTGCTTTTTGCATTTCTATTGATATTATTAATAGAGAAAGTGAAAAAACTGAAAGAAATCAAACGCATTTGCCTGCAAGCAAAAACCTGGCAGATTTTCAAGTGGTTTATGCATATCGGCGCGTTTTGGATAAGGTACAGCTATGAACACAGAATTATTGATTTTCTTGGCGACTGCAATTACTTTCACATTGGCAATGGTGGCCTCAGGGCTTGTTTTTAGAGAAAAATCGGACAACCCCGGATTGTTTTACCATGGTGGAAGGTCTCTTGCCCCCTGGCCTGCGGGTTTTAGCGGCGCATCTTCTGCTTTAGGAATTTGGCTTTTGCTTCTCATCCCAGGGGAAACCTATTGGGGAGGCCTATCCAGAGGATTGTGGAAAGCTGTTGGCTTGTTTTTGGGGCTGTTTCTCAGTTGGCGCCTGGTGGCAAAACGATTGAGCTACTATTCTATAGTAGCAGGGGATGTGGCAACAATACCAGAGTTTTTGGACAAGCGGTTTAAAGACAAAACAGGCCAAGCATCATTCTTGGCTTGCGCGGCTATGGTTGCAGCCTTGCCAATCTTGGCAGGTTATTGCCTCGCCCTTGTGGGCCAAGCCGCAAGTTTTATACTGGGAATAAACTATTACATAATCTTGGCTGCTTTAGTTGTGCTGCTTGCAGGGTACTTGGTTTTGGGAGGATATAACGCTTTTGGCGTATCGTCGATTGTGCTGGCCGTTTTCACAGTGTTTATTCTCTTTTCAGTCGCTCTGGCAGGAGTCTCTTTCGCTGGCGGGTTTGGTGCTATAAGGCGCACAATTTCAGTCATACCGGATTATTTCTCCTTATTCAAAGAGCCAATGCCCCTCCTTGGAAGGGGCCACAAGCAGCTGCTCAACTCTTTTGGCAAGCCAATGTTTGCGAAATCAAATATAATTGGCGCCTTTAGTGTGCTTTCAAGCATGTCTTGGGGGCTTGGGTATATTGGAATGCCTTGTTTCACCCAAGGTTTTTTGGCAATACGGGATCCACATTACACTACCCGCTCTATCAATGCGCTTACACTGTATTCTGTGTTGGGATCTATTTTCTCGGTAGGGGCAGGGATAATCGGCAGGGGAGGGTATCGGGCACTTCTCTTGACACAAACCGAATCCAGGAGCATTCTGGTTTCCATGGCTGCTTCATACTTCCAGCCGCTGCTCTCAGGGGTTCTGCTGGCGGTTATTTTTGCAGCGGCGACCGGTGCAGCAAGCGCTTGCTTGATCTCGTCTGCATCCGCAGTGCTTAGGCTGTTCCAAACACTGTTGAAAGAAGCCAATAGAGACAGGGAAGCTGTGCTGGCGAGCCGGATTGCAATATGCTCAATGGCTTTGGTTTCCGGAGTGATTGCATGTTTCGGCAGCGATGCGATTTCAGCCTATGCAAACTTTTCTTGGGCCCTCCTAGCGGCAGCTTTTGGTCCAGTGACGATTCTATGCCTATTTTGGAAACGAATGACAAAGGTGGGCGCAATTGTTGGAATGGCATCCGGGATAGTATCAGCTTTTGTTTTCAACTTCCATGGCTTATGGGGTTTTTACGAGCTTGCCCCTGCCTTTGCTGTTGGGTTTGCCTTTACGGTGGTAGTCTCTATGGTCACCAAGAGGCCGTCAAAGGAAATTGAATCTGATTTTGACATGGCTAGGGACTTGGCAAAAGGCCGTTCGATGCAGCTCCAACGGATTTGAGGAAGCTGGCTGAAGCTGGTTTATCATAAAATCTAAGCCAAATAAGTTGACAAACCTTGCATGTTTTTATAGAATACTATTTAGCCTCTGATTTGTTTAGCCCGCAAGACAGAGGGTTTTTATCAGATGGAGGAGAAATGTTAACAAGAACTACGATGATCGCAAAGCCCGACCAAATCGAGCGCAAGTGGTATGTTGTAGATGCAGAGGGACAAACCCTAGGCCACTTGGCTGCCCAGGTCGCGGCTACCTTGAAAGGTAAAACCAAGCCATATTATACCCCGAACATTGACACAGGGGATTTCGTTATAGTTATCAACGCATCCAAGATTGTCTTGACAGGCAGAAAATTAGACCAGAAGATGTATATCCGCCACTCGGGATATCCAGGCGGTTTGAAGACAACCCAGTATAAGTTCCTTATGGAGTCAAAACCGGAATTTGTAATTGAAAAAGCAGTGAAAGGCATGCTGCCAAAGACAAAACTTGGTCGCAAGCAGTCTAAAAAGCTGTTCGTCTATGCTGGGAACGAGCATAAACACGCAGCCCAGAATCCAGAAGTTATGTATATTAATAAAGGTCAAAGGAAGGATAAAAATGCCTGAGCAATATCTTGCGACCGGTAGAAGAAAAAAAGCAATAGCCAGAGTGTTCCTCAGGCCAGGCACTGGCAAATTTACAATTAACGGCAGGGATATCGAAGAGTATTTCGGTTTAGATACGTTAAAGATAATTGCAAAGCAGCCTTTAACCCTCACATCATTAACAGAAAAATTTGATGTGGTTGTGAATGTGCGTGGCGGCGGCTATACAGGCCAAGCAGGCGCCATCAAGCACGGCCTCGCAAGAGCGCTCACAATGAGCGATCCCACACTGCGCCCGGAGATCAAGAAGGCAGGGTACCTGACCCGCGACTCCCGAATGATTGAGCGCAAAAAGTACGGTCTTAAGAAAGCTAGAAAAGCGCCACAGTTCTCAAAGAGGTAGCCATAAGCAGAATAAGTATCATCCAAAGTGTTTTTCCATTTTAGGAAAACACTTTTTTCATTTATCTATCCCCTTGTTGATAAATGAAAAAAAGCTTTCTTCTTTGATAGATAGGAAAGCAAACTTCATATGCCATAATTCTGGGGCAGCAAAAAACCGTAAAAGCCGCATTGACATTCCCCTATAGTTGTATTATTCTCGAAAATTCAAAAACACTAGAAGCACAAGGCGTAAAAATAACTGTACGACCAATCGCCTAAAAAAATCACATTGGCAAGCGTCAACACGTTTTTCACAACTTCTTTTGGCTAACTTCCAGCCATAGAGAGGTTAAAATATAGAAAAAATGCAAAATCAGTGAAACCGTTTCCATAAAAAACTTGAAGAAAAAAGTTAATTCCATTATAATATAGTTGGCATTAATAATTTAATTTTTTATTCAATTTTCGATCTTCAAATAATAAATAGATCGAAAAGGCCACTACCTGCGGCTATTGCTTTTAGCCGCTTCTAAAAACATAAAAGGACTTGAACATGGCAGATTTCACAGCAAACACTCATACACAAGACCAATTAATTCTGGCAAGCTCTCCGTCCCAATCGATAAGCCTCCAAGAAATATCCAGCGCTATTTGCGCATTGGTCCCTTTTTTCTCCGTGGTGGATGTCTATTCCGGAAACTGCATTGTTATTGCAGATGTTTTTGGTTTTGCCCATAAAGACAAAAATAGGATGTATAGCGCCCTGCTTGAATCCATCGCTAACAAAGCCCCAAAGGCAGACGCTTCCAAGCTGCAAAAGGATTTCTCCCTTGAATGCTTGGCAACAGCTGCCTCCCGGGGAGAGCAAGAGATAGAAATGGAGCTCACTTTGACTGACCAGAGCGGATACCTGCGGCAGTGCAGGCTGCTGCTGCAGTATGGATACGAGAGTTCAAAACCAGTCTACGCTATGTCAATCCAAGACATCACAGAAGAGAAGAAGCTGAAAGCCCAAGCTGTTAAACACGAAGGCATTGTCAACAAATCTATTGGGCATTTGTGCGAATATGTTTTTTTAATCGACCATAAAACAACCATAACAGAAGTCTGCTCCCGCAGCTCCACAGATTTTGCGAGCCTGCCTGATATCGGCGATTTTGCAATGATAGTCAATTCTGCCATAGCTGCCGCGATCTCATCAGCCCAAGATATCAGCTTGCCTTCAATTGTCAGGAAGCTAAAGTCATTAAAAACACCAACACCGACAGTCACTTCCCGCTTGAGGGGGATAGGCAAAGAGGCTAGGTTTGTCTTTACTTTTTTTGACGATTCGAAATCAACTATACTTGCTTTGTGCTTCCTTGAAGAGACTTACTAAAAAAGGTCAAAACTGCTTTATTTTAGATAGCTTGTAATCATAATCGCCATTTATACGCATATATCTTTATCAGGATTACTATATGGAGGATGCGTATGAGCGTGGATTTAATAAAAAACACGATAACAGCCAGCGGCGCGAAAGAAGAAATTGACGGGGAAGTAATTGTTAATGAAACTGTCCGCCTGCAGGACAATATGCCATCTGTGCAGAAAGTGCTTTTCACAAGCGAGTCAGTGCTGGTAAAAGGCACTGAATCCTATATGGGCGGAGTAGCAGTCAATGGCGAAGTCCACGCCACAGTAGTATATCAAGGTGAAAACGGAATGCTGGACAGTGTCAATGCTGTCTTGCCATTTGAATTTTTGTCAGACGCCCCGCTGAAATTTGGCGGATCAGTCTATGCTGTCTGCGAAGTTGCCCACTTGGAAGTTCAGCCAATGAAACAAAGGCGCATTGATTTATCAGCCAACGTAAAGATAAAAGGTTTTTGCGCAGATGAGATTGCGCTGAACACTCTCACAGAAATTGCTGGCATTGAAGGCATGAACTACAAACGAGACATTCAAAAGCTGACATTTATGAGAAACAAGCTCTCAGAGCGAGAACTCAACCAAAGTATACCAATCGGGTCTGAACGGCCGGGCAAGGTTTTCTACAGCGGCGCTTTCCTGCGGGATGTCTCAACAAATTCTTCGGCATCAGGAGTACTCGTCAACGCGTTAGTGGAGCTTTATGCGTTGTACACCACTTTCGATGAAGAGGACAATGTCCGTTACCATTCGTACAATGATACATTTGTGGTAAACCAGTTTACTGAAGTCGAGTTCGGAGCTGCTTTCGACTCATTCAGCGTCATTCCGACAGTTGCGATGGCGGCAGCCCAATTTGTCTATAACGATGCGAGCGAAGTAGAGCTCTCCATCAGTGGAACTTTGTCAACCCAGATTATTCTCTATAATGAGATTGAGTTTTATGCGATCAGTGATATGTATTCCACAAAAGGCGAACTAAAGGTTATTTCAGAATCAAAAGGCATAACCTATGTGGCTGGGGTATATGAGGGCAATACCACTGTTACTGAAACCCTTAAGTTAAAGAGCGGCGGTTTAAACAAGATTTCAGGGTGCTCACAAAACATTGAGTGTGAAATAGAAATCGAGGAAGACACTGCCAGGATCCAGGGCACAATTGATGCCAGCTTTTTGGTGCTAAGGAACGCGGAAGGCGACAGCGAAGTATTGGCTGTCAACAAACCATTCACAATAGAGCAAAAGATTGAAGGCGACCCTCAGCTGTTCGCATATGCAAGGCTTGAAGCTGCGGAGATTGATATTGTAGATGACGAGGCAAATATACAGTTTAAGATATCAGCTATTATGGTAGCCAGCGAGAATAGGCAATATGCGGATATCTTTGATGCGACACTCACCCATTTTGAAGATGTTGATGACAACTATGTTTCTATAAAAGTCAGATACGTAAAAGAAGGCGAGAGCCTCTGGAACTTGGCGAAAGAAAACAGAACCAGCATAGCAAACTTGTTGATTGCAAACAACATCGAAGCAGAAAGCTCTTTGAAGGCAAACCAGCCGATTATTATCAGGAATTACTAAAACCAGCCAGGAAAAGCGCAGTTTGAAAAGCTGCGCTTTTCTTGGCTTGACCAGTATAAAGATAAAATATTGTACATACAAATTTAAATTTGAATTTATATTGACATAGAAGCCAGATAAGGATATTATTAGTGTAGAACAAGGTCATCATAATCGAGCAATTTGACAGTGGCAGCTGATTGGCTCCACTGTTCCTCCAATATTTGAGGGCAAGCCTGATCCCTTGCCCTCAAAGGCGCACATAGAATAATTTGATAAAGAGGGCTTGCAGCCCTTACTTCCTCCAAAATAAAGGCATGGCGCTTTACTGGCAGGCAGAGAGCGCCATGCCTTTTATTTACCCCAACAGCTTTTTTCTTGCAGCATCGCTTATCTTCGGCTCATAATCCGCCTTTGACCTTGCAGAGAAGTAAACCCCGAATACTATCAATGCCGACCCTGCAAGGCCTTGCCACCCAATAGGCTCGCCTAAAACAAAACCGCTTGCCAGAGTAGAGACGAAAGTCAAGTTGTTGAGCATGCCGCTCATAGTGACGCTCAAATTGCCGAGCACAAAGTTGTTAAACCCATAAGCCAAAGCCAGGGAGCCCAAGCTCAAGTACCCGATTGCTGCAATATCCCAAATGCCTAGCGAGCGGAGCAACCGTGGGGCATCAAAGATCTCCCCAGCAAGGATGCTGGCAACCCCAAAAACCACAGCTCCCCAAAACATCTGGGATATAGTTATCTCAGCAGGGCTAAAAAAAGCCTGCCCTTTCTTTGCTTGGACAGAGTACAGCCCCCTAAAGACAAGAGAGGATATTATCCATAAAACACCGGCAATACTGATGCGCTCTACCTGGCCTTTTGCAGAGGCTGATAATATAGCTCCGGCAACTGAAACTGCCATGAAAATAAAAAACTGCGGCGGGGCAGTTTCCTTCATAAAGATCCTGCCTGCCAGATACATGGTGAGGGGGCACAGAGCTGTCAAGTAAGCTATCAAAGCAGCGTCTGCGGCGCTGGCAGCGTATGTTTGGGCTATAACGTTTGCTACAGGCTGCACAAGGCAAATTAGCAGTATCCGTTTATTAATGAGCACCTTAGCCTTAAACCCTTTTAGGAAAAAAAGCATAGGCAAAAGCGCGGCAATAAACCGGATAGCCAACAGTAGCATAAATGCCCCCTCGAATTTTTCCAAGGCGGGCTTTAAAAAAATATATTGCGCCCCTGTGATTATCGACATGGCGCATCCTGCCCCAAACGCCAAATAGGTCTCTTTGTTTTGTGTCATAACGCTAGTATGCCCTTGAACCTGGCTAAGCAACCGACAAATGGATCAGCTCCCCAACAAACCAGCAATTATGGGGAGAGATGCAAATGTAAAAGCCCCTGCCATTATATACAACGCAGCGCCAAAGCAAAGCTCAGTCTGGCTTTGGCAACGGTTGTGAAGAGGGGCAAGCAAACCTGTTCCATGTCCCGTTTTCAACAACAGAGGCAGCCAAACAATCGGCTGCCCCTGTTTATACCCGTCTGTTTTGCATTTCTATCGAAGCATCTGCAAAATGTTGTCAAGGGATTCTTTTTGGAGCCGCTTGAACAGTGGGGCTGAAGAATCAGGAACCAGCGGGTAGTTTGCGCTGAATGTATCCCAATCATACAGGTATGGGGATTTCGGCAGTGTCTCGATAGCAGTGTCAATGGTGTAGTTCTCCTCATTCAGCTTATGGCCAAATGTTTCTCCTGCATTGTCATATACAGCATAGTCGCGGATAAACTCGCCTAGCGCCTGGTAATTGTCAAGGTTGATGTCGGCAAGGGTCAATGGACCTTTGTCAAAGAAGAAGATGTATCCGCCCCCGGGCATGAGGACATCAAGCATTTCCTTGGCTTTGTCAAGCATTTCTTGCTTCGTCGAACGCCCAACCATGACCAATGGGAACATGCCAGAAAGCATGAACTTCTTTCCTGTCTTTTCTTTCATGTTCCTGTAGTCTCCGTACTCGAAACGCAAGTCAGTGCCTGCCGGCATGTCTTGGATCGCGTCAAGCAAATGTGTCCAGTCATGCTCGCAGAACAGGGAAGCCCTAACGCCCCTGGCAGCCCATTGCTCAAGCATTTTTTGGAAGGATGGCAGCCATAGCTCGCTGAAGTCTTTGGCGCGCATATAGGTCGGCATGTGGAGAGGCACGCCAACAGCCCCCCTTGGGTTTGGAGCAGCAGGCATTCCCCAGTTGAACATATAGGGGATAAGGGCGTCACACGCATCCTTTAGCAGTGCAGGATGGCGCCGGACATCTTTCGATATCTCGGAGAACGAGCGCAGCAAGTCGGCAAGGAAATCGAATGGCGCTACGCTTCCCGCGCTTGAGCCTCCTGGCGCCCCGGGGTAATAGCCATACTCGTCCATAAGCTCAGCTTGCATTGGCGCGCTGTCTGCAGAGTAGCTTCTTAGCAAGGATAAGGCCATCATGAAGAAATTCGTGGATGCCACAGAATTAAGGGCGAAGGTTTTATAGTGCCTGGGTATTATCCTTTCGAACATAACAGCAATTGGGTCCTTGATAAAATCTGGATAGTCTTCCGCAAGCATTCCAATCACTTCAGGATGTTGCATAAACCCTGTGTCAGCCATCACAAAGGCTTGGCTGTTGAGCAGCTCATATACGCCTGGGCTTCTGCCGATAATGGTGCCGCCCGCTCCAGAGAAAGGATTTGTGTCAGAGTAAAGCATTGCTGCCAGCTCGCGCTTGCCTGGGTCAAGCACCCTTTGGTCAAACCCGTACTTGACCAAGTCGAGCCCCATGCGCTCTGCGATGAGCCTGTTTGGCACTGTGAGCCTTACAGGTATCCTTTTGGGGATTATGTTGTTGTAGTAGTCCTCATAGATCTGGACACGTTCCTCTTGAAGCGCTTTGATCTCGTCTCTCATTTTTTGTCCTCCATTATTTTTTTCTATATGCTCAGTCGCCTGGATCTGGCAGGGATAGAAACCCAAGAAAACCTCACTTGGTATTATCTTAGTTGCCGGGAAGCGCCTGCTTTGGTTGGCAGCGCAATTGGCCGGGAATTTTCAAGTATCGCTATCCACTTTTGATTGGAAACGCCAAATCGTATTGGCAATTGCTTATAGGCCGGTCTTGTTTTGCAGCATGTGCCTCTGGCTTTTTTGGCTCCTTTGATATGTAAATTTAAATAATATTGAATAGTGGCTGGTGTTGCTTGCAGGCCGGCTGTTCCTGCCTCAAATACTCTCAAATACTGTAGAAGACCCTTTGTGTAGCTTGGTCTTGCTCGCCAAGCCCATTTTCCAATAATTCAAAAACGGCTTTAGCGTTGTTTGCCGGATTTTCTATCTATGCAAAACCAGGCGTGGCAAATTCTATAGCGGGCAATTTGGCTGGCAACAGGGATATATAGTTGCCATTCTAGAGATATTGTAGTGCGGTTTTATGCAAAATCTTTGTGTGCGAAGCAATGGTTTGGCTGCATTGCACAGCCAAATAGAGCCGGGGGCAAGAGATTTGCCATAGGATCAAGCTCATAACATACATAAAAGACACACAGCTTGTTGCGATGAAAGCTGCAAATCCCTGCTTGAGCCTCAAGCGTAAAAATAAGATGGATTTCATAAGTTTTATATGGCTTTGATTTCTGCCGGGAAAAAAGCCATGTTTGTCGGGAAGGAAAATGGGGATGCAGCCCTTCCATCAAATGCCACATAGATTGATGGGGCTACACGAGAGGAATTGCAGCTAGCACTAACCCAATTAAGCTAATTGCCTCTTGTTTGTGCAAGCAGCTGTAAAGCCATCGAAAACTGCAAGCTGCTGTATCCTTTAAACGGTTGCTAAATGCTTTACATTAGAGTTAAGGCTGCCGCTTAAATCGCAGGCAAACACTGGATAGCAGGCGGTTGGCCAAGCAAAGCATTTCTTGCTATGATTATCTCATAAAACGGGAAAGTTCATATCAAATCTGATAGGGGAGAAAATAAAAAAAATTGAGCAGTATTTGTAAATAGCAATATCGATATTGCATTCAACTTGACCAATTACAATTCTTGCACGAAAGGAGGATCAATCGATGCTTTAGCCCATTAAAAAAAGCAAGGCTCTATAAAACCTTGCTCAAATATATCTAGTCTAGCGTGTTCTCATCTGGAAAGGAGCGAGCGCACAGCTTGCGCAATTTCGGCTACAGTATCCCTAACACTTTCAACCGCGTTGCCTGCCAAATCCAATATGTCGCCGGCTGATCCCCTCCAGTTGTCGTAGCCGCCATAGGAGTGCATGGTGCATGGTGTGCTGCCTTGCATCACATACCCTTCCTCTGGCTCCGGCGTAAAATCAGGCTCGCGCAACTTGACACCAGGAGGATAAATCTTATCGGGGTCTTTATTTAAAACAACTCGGTAGCTGCTAGGGCATCCGGATCCGGCGCTCATTCCGGAGTATGCGCAGACCATCGCGTACTCATGGATGTCATCGGACTCGGCAGGGTATGTGCCATCGATAAAGTACTCGGCTGACACAAAGGAGCCTCTAGGGTCGGCGTAAGACAATTCAGTTGGCGCTTTGCCGGACACTTTGTCAACTGCCCTGCTGGAGATCCCAGAAGGCATGGCAGGGAGGGTGCCTCCATCCAAGCCCTTGGCTTCGTAAAACTCCTTGAAAACAGCTTGCCAAAACCTGGCAGGGCTCTTCTCCCTTCCGGAGGAAGTGTTTATTCTTAAAGGCTGCCTTCTATTGTTTGCATCATTATAGTATTGGACATCATATCCAAACCAAAAAGCTCCGGAATATTTCTCGGTGAACCCTGAGAACAATACGTTGATGTTGTCGCTGGTGGTGCCGGTTTTCCCTGCTATCTCTTGGCCAGCGATGCTCAAGGTTGTAGTCCCTCCGCGGACAACATCCTTAAGGGCGGTGGTGGTTATCCAAGCAGCCTGCTCGCTGATGACGTTGATGCGGTTCCCTAGCGCTGAGAGCACCACATTCCCGTTGGAGTCAAGGACTTCTTTGTAGAAATAAGGCTCGATCCTGACGCCGCCATTGGGAAACGTTGTGTAGGCGCTGGCAAGGGCTACCATTGTCTGGCCGTTAGTGTAGCTGCCCAAAGCCAAGGGGCTCATTGCATGGTCGTGGTTTTTGTTTGTATTCTCCGGATCTGGGTGGACTAAGGTGAACCCGAATCTCTCCGCATATTCGACAGAAGTCTCAATCCCCACCTTGTTGAGAGCCAAGAGGGCGACAACATTGATAGAGCTTCTTATGCCTTCCCTCACCGTCGTCATGCCTGTGTAGGTATTGGGGTAGTTGTTGGGCTTGTATCCTCCCGGGAATTCTAGCTTGTTGTTGTCAAAAGCGCTGGCAAGGGTCAAGGATCCCCTGTCAAAGCCCGGGGCATAGACAGTTATTGGTTTTGTTGTGGACCCGAGGGGCAACAAACTTGTCGATGCCCTGTTTAGGCCCAAATTGACTTTTTCGCCTCTTCCGCCCAAAATACCCACTACGTAACCAGTCTCGTTTTCGATTATCGCCCCTGCGACTTGGGGAATAAATTCAATTGGATCCTCACCCCGTGCTTCCCTTGCTGCGGATACGAGGGCGCTGGCTTTTTTCGCCTCAGAAGTCTGGGCAGGGAAGTTCGCGTCGATTGCCGCTTGATTGTCCAAAGCAGCTTGGATGTCAATGTCTATGGTGGATACAATTGTGTATCCGCCGTTTAGCAGATACCCTGAGGCATCCTCTACGCTCATGCCGAGGAGCTTCGCAAGGTCTCTTATAACTTGGCGGTAGCACTCGTCTGTGAAATATGTGTAGACATCAAGGGATGCGGGCACTTGCAAGCTGATATTGTTGCCCTCAAGCTCTGCGACAGCAATATCGTGCTCCCGTTTGGTGATATGGCCTAGCTCAAGCATTTTGTCAACAACCACACGGCTGCGTTTCATATTTTCTGGGTTTAAATTGATTTTGACCTCGTTGCCTAACTCGTCCCGGATTCTTTCTATGGACCTGTTGCCTTCCTCGTCAGTCTCAAAGGTATACGGGTTGTATTTGGTAGGCAGGTTGACAATTGAGGTCAACACTGCGGCTTGGGCCAAGGACAGCTCTTTTGTTGTTTTTCCGAAGAAAAAGTTGGCTGCGCTCTCAATCCCCCAAGTTTGGGACATATTTGACTGGTTCAAGTAATTTTCGATTATTCTGCGTTTGGAGAGCTTCTTTTCGAGCTGGTATGCCAGCTTCCACTCCTGCGCTTTTCTGGTGACCATTTTATCGCTAGTTAAATGTGTCATTTTTATCAGCTGCTGGGTCAGTGTAGAGCCGCCCGGACCGTCTGTCTGGCCGGATGTAAGCACGCCAATCACAGCTTTTGCAGTGCCCCTGATGTCAATCCCCTGGTGGCTATAGAATCGCTGGTCCTCTATGGACACAAAACAAAGCTGCACCATTTCTGGAATTTGTTCGATAGTCACCGGAACCCTCTTCTCTTTTGCGTCGAGTTCTTGGTAAAACTTCCCATTTGTGTCCAGGATGACTGTAGATGGGTTGGTTCTTAGGCTTGCCACATCCAAAGGCGGGGACTCAGACATCCAATTTGCCAACACCCCCATCACAACCCCGGCGCCGATAGCCACCAAGAGCAGCAAGGCAATCGTTATGCGGGCCCAAATGCGCACTGTTCTGCGGTGCTTTGGCACATCGCTTGCCGCTGCGTCTCTTCGCAGTGAGCGTTTTGGCTCAATGGTTCTTGGACGAGTTCGCATGTAAGGGCTTGTTGATCCTCTTCCAGTTTTAAAACTCATATATTTCCTCTTTAGTAAACAAAACAATATCCATACCACTTATTTTTTCGGCAAATACTAAGGGCAAGCAGTATCAGTAAACTCATTATAAGCCAACCATGCGCCGGTTAGTAAGCAATGGCAAAAATTGAGCCGCATTTTAATATTTTTTGGCTTTGCCAAACGAAATTCCGGCAAAAGGGCTAATTGAAAGAAAAGATGGTTTGACCAAGAAACCTGCCTGCCCGACAGCCTGTTCCAATGGCTTGAATAGCCAAATGGCACAGGTGCCCTGCGCCATTTTGCATCTGAAATCTACTCTTCTACGCCATCAGGCTCATATACCAAGATGTCGGCAGGGGAGCATCCAAGCGCTTCGCATATCTTGGAAAGGGTTGAAAAACGGATTGCCTTGGCCCGCCCGTTTTTCAATACCGAAAGGTTGGCAGGTGTTATTTCAATACGCTCGGCAAGCTCGGCAACACCAACTTTGCGACTGGCCATCACCTCGTCCAATTTCACCCTGATAGGCATCTCACACCGTCAAGTCGTTTTCGCTTTTTATTATCCACGCCTTGAGGACCAGGTGGGAAAGGGCAGCCGCGATGACAGAAATTGCAAAGGCAAAGAATATGACAATCGCAATTGTGATAATTATGGGCGCATAGAAAATATCGATAAACATAAGGGCAACCAAGCCGCCAAAATAGTAGACAACCTCCACAACCCCAAGAATGCTGATCGTCTTGAGCTTGTTGGCATTCTCTTCGCAAAAAGAATTGTCCTTCCCAATTTGGTCAAACACTTGCCATGCCAAGAAGAGCATTGCAAGGAAGGGTACGACGCTGGCCCATACGAAAATTTCAAAAGGCAGCTCCAGATGGGCATAATGCATCCTGTCTTCTTCCAATAATGTGCGGGCTACATTTGGCATAAGCACAAAGGCTAAAAACAACCCGATGACGGCAGTGAGCACAAGCAAGGCCTTAAGCCACCGTGAAAGCTCCTTATGCCCCATTTTTAAGCAAGCTTTCTTTTCTTTTTGGAAGAAGCGCCAAGGCTCTGTCGTGAAACTCAAGGCCGGCGCTGTAGCTTGAAGGTGCCGCTCCAAGAGCTAATGCAGCCAAGCTGCTCGGTCTGGGCACAATATAAGCCCCATCGGTGTCATCATCATTGAAATAAAAGTTTTCGTTGTAGTATGAGGCATGAATGCTGCATGTGCTGCCGCCTATGACATATCCTGCCTCAGGAGGCGGGACAAAACCAGGCTCCCTGACGCTGACACCCGGAGGATAGATCTTTGCGGGGCTTTTGTCCAGAAGCACCCTGCTGCCGGTGGCTGGGCAATATGGGCCAGCCCTTTGGCGCGAGACTGAGCATACAGTGGCATATACATGAATGTCGTCAGACTGGCTCGGGTATGTGCCGTCAATAAAATACTCATTTGAGACAAAAGAGCCTCTGGGGTCTGAATAGGAGGCGTTTGTCGGCCGCTTGCCAGACACCTTGTCCACAGAGCGGGAACTGATCCCTTGCGGCATAGACGGGAGTTTTGCCGACTGCATTTTTTTTGAAGCGTAAAACTCGGTAAACACCGCTTGCCAGAACCGGGCTGGGCTCCTCTCCCTGCCCGAGGATGTGTTTATTTTTAATGTGTAAAGCCTTCTGGTTGCCGGGTCCCTGTATTGGAGCTCGTCGTAGCCAAACCAGAACGCCCCTGTGTATCTTTCGGTAAACCCTGCAAAGAGGACATTATTATTGTCGCTGGTGGTGCCTGTTTTGCCGGCTATCTCTTGGCCGGGGATGCTCAGCGTTGTGGTCCCGCCCTTTACAACGTCTGAAAGCGCGTTAGTGGTGATCCATGCGGCTTGCTCGCTGATGACGCTGATATGTTCTTTGTTTGAGGATACTACGACTTTTCCAGAGGGGTCTATTACTTCGGTGTAGAACGCCGGCTCCACTCTGGTGCCGCGATTGGGGAATGTGGAGAACGCGCTGGCCAGGGCGAGCATCGACTGCCCTTGTGTGTATGCGCCAAGGGCCAATGGAGCAAGGGCATGGTCGTGGGCTTTGCCGCGGTTAACCGGGTCCGGGTGTTCTATCGAAAGGCCAAAGCGCTCAGCGTACTCGACAGATGTCTCGATCCCTATCCTTGAGAGGGAAAGGAGCGCCACTACATTTATTGAATTTTTGATAGCCTCCCTTGTCGTAGTCATGCCCGTGTAAGTATTCGGGTAGTTGTTGGGTTTGTAGCCTCCAGGGAAAACAAGCTTGTTGTTGTCAAATGTTGTTGCCAGTGTCAACGTTCCTCTGTCAAAGCCCGGGGCGTATACTGTAATTGGCTTTGTGGTCGAGCCGATGGAAAAGGGCCTTGCTGCACGGTTTAGCCCCAAGCTTACTTTGTCCCCCCTGCCTCCGACGATCCCCACAACATAGCCGGTGGAGTTCTCAATAATTACCCCTGCAACCTGGGGCACATAGTCAAAGTTGTCGTCTCCGGTCGCTTTGGCTTTGGCAGCCCCCGCCCTTCGGGCCTCTGAGGTCTGTTCAGGGAAGTTCGAGTCGATGCCCGCTTGGTGGTCTAGGGCGGCTTGGATATCCGGGTCAATCGTAGACTTTATCGTAAACCCGCCGTTTAGTATCCATCCGGCTGCGTCATCGATACTCATGCCGGTCTCTTCAGCCAGGTCCCTTATCACTTGCCTGTAGCACTCGTCAGTGAAGTATGAATACACATTTTCTGAATCAGGCACTTGCAAGCCGATGTCGTTTAGCATCAATTCCCTCTGCGCAATATCATGCTCCCGCTGGCTAATATGGCCAAGCTCGAGCATTTTGCCGATAACAAGAAGGCTGCGGCTTCTGTTTTCCGGGTTGTAACTGATCTTGGCCGGGTTGCCTGCCTCGTCCTTCTCTTTGGAGATTACCCTGTCCCCCTCCTCGTTTATTTCAAAAATATAAGGGTTGTATGCCGTAGGGAGGTTGACAATGGAAGTAAGAACAGCTGTTTGGGCAAGGGAAAGCTCCCTAGAGCTTACGCCAAAGAAAAAGTTTGAGGCGCTCTCAATGCCCCATGTCTGGGACATATTCGCCTTGTTCAAATATGCTTCAATAATCTGGCGTTTCCCGATCTTTCGTTCCAGCTCGTAGGCAAGCTTCCACTCTTGGGCTTTCCTTGTCACCATCTTGTCGCTTGTGAGATGGGTCATTTTAATCAGCTGCTGTGTGAGGGTCGAGCCCCCTGGCCCGTCAGTGCTGCCCGATGACAGCACTGTGATTACCGCCTTTGCTGTTCCCCTGATATCGATGCCCAAATGGCTGTAAAACCGTTGGTCCTCCATAGACACAAAAGCGATTTGGACCATTTCAGGCACCATGTCAATGCCAACTGGCACTCTTTTCTCTTTGACATCAAGCTCTTGGTAGTAGTTCCCGTTTACATCCAGGATGATAGATGAAGATTTGGACTGGAGCTGGTCCAGGTCCAACGGGGGCGCCTCTGACATCCATGCGGCTAAGATCCCTACACCTGTCGCCCCAATCAAGGCGGCCACAATCATAAAGACGAGCAGCACCTTGACCCAAAGGCGTATTGGTTTTTGTTGGGCCAACTGGTCGCTGGCCCCAAAGCTGATCTCAATGCGCTCAGGGCGTTTGAGCGATTTTTTTGGCACAATTGCCGGTGCGCCGGTGCGTGATGGCACGCTTGAATTATTCCCGCTTCTGTAGCTCATTTATTAATCCTCATTTAAAAAACAGAATGTCCAAGCCTTGCGGGCGATCAAACCCCAGGCTGGCAAGCATAAAAGGCATGTCTTCTTCTTGCCAACTATTATAGTCCAGCTCCACCATGCAATAAAGAAAATGGCTATGCAACTAAGTGGTTTTTAATGTAGAATGCCGCGACCCAGACAGTATTTGCCGCCGCTGGGGCAAATAAAAGGGCAGCCAAGGCAATGTCAAACCTGCCTTGGCTGCCTGCCCAGCTTGGCTTGTATTTCTTGCTTACACGGCTACTTTCCGTTTTTGAACAACATTTCGTCAAAGTAGGTGTCTTTGAAGTCTTTTTGGAAGTTGAGCTCTGTATGCTCGCTGTTCTTTTGCACCTTGCGGCATTTTGCGACAGATGAGCCGTCAAGCAGATACATCTGGACGCCTGTTCCTGCCCCGTTTCCTACGGAGCGGACATCCACCCCCTCAAAATTCGGCAATAGCCCTATAAACTGCGCATTGTGCACATCGAGGTAGTTCCCGAAAGCGCCGGATAGGCATATTTCATGCAAGTCGCCGGGCGCAATGCCATAAAGGTCCACAAGTATGCTGCATCCTGTGGCGATAGCTGCTTTGGCGAGCTGGATTTGCCTCACATCATGCTGGGATAGGTAAATTGCCAACCCGTTCCCGCTTTCTTCTGCGCTTGCCAATATAAACGCATTAGCCTCGTTAACAACTTCCAGGCGCGCAGACAGCAAATCCTCGCCAAACTTCCTCTCATATTCATCTTTCGAGAGCATTTTGCCACGCTTGTTGACAACATTGTTCTTAATCAGCTCGGCGAGGATATCGATGATACCCGATCCGCAAATGCCCGTTGGGGCGCTGTCTGTTATTGTTTTGAGAATAACCTGCTTGTCTATAATGTGGAAATGCTCAATAGCCCCTTCAGCAGCCCGCATGCCGCACGCAAGCCCGGCGCCTTCAAGGGCGGGCCCGCAGGCAGTTGATGCCACATAGTAGCGGTTTGCCACGCCACAGGCTATCTCCCCGTTTGTGCCAAGGTCGATAACGAGCCTTGGCTTGTTGTCGTCCGGCAGCGAGATTAAAACAGAAGTGGTGTCAGCGCCCACAAAACCGCCGAGCAGCGGCAAGAAAGTAGCTTTTGCTGATGGGTTGAGCCTCAGTCCTGTAAGTTGGGCGTCAATTTCGACAAAATCCCTGGTCAATGAGACAAATGGCGCCCTCCCGAGATTGGCAGGGTAGATCCCCAGGAACAAATGCTGCATTGTCGAGTTGCCGCAAAGGACCACGTGGTAAATTTTAGATGTGTCTATCCCGTCTTCCTCAGCTAGATCTAGAAGGCTGTTTATTGTGGACACAATCATACCCTGCAAGGTTTTGACGCCACCTTCGTTCTTTATGGTGTAGGCGATCCTGCTAATCACATCAGCGCCTATCGCTGTTTGTGAATTTAGGGCAGAGTACACGCCCACATTCTCGGCAGTCTCCATATCATATATGTAACAAGCCACAGTTGTGGTGCCGATGTCTATAGCCATGCCATAAATTTGGGGATTTGCGCCTGGTTGGACATCAATCACCCTTTGTTTGTGTATAATAAGTGACAGCCAACTTTCCGGCTCGAAGGAGTCGGCGTTCATTGATAAAGGCTCCATGGCGCTATAATCGGCCAGCAAATGGAATTTTTCCTTAATTGTGTCGGTGATCCCCCCGCAGTGGCTACCAGCAATATCAGCCACAGTCACTGACATAGCCCTTAGTTGCGGGTCGATATCGCAGTCGAGCGGAGTGTTTGAAGTCAAGACATTGACTTTGCGGTTTGCCAAATTGTGAATTCTGTGTACTGTGATGTCACCTATGATTTGGTAATGGCAAGCCATCACTGATCCGGAGCTGTTTGCATCTGTAATTTCACAAGCGCACTTGCCGCATTTGCCGTTTCCTCCACAGACTAAATCTTGGGGATAGCCTGCGGTTTCGCAAGCTTTTGAGAGCAGTGTGCCCTCCTCGATGAAGTGTTCTTCACCGTTGAAACTCAGTGTCATTTTGACTGTTCCCATATCAACCTCTCTGCTACATTCAAAAATTGTATAGACCTTTCATTTGTAAAAAAATAAGCGTCTATGGCCTAAGTTAAATTTTAAATCTTTTTCTATATTTAAAATGTATTACAGAAAAAGTATTGAATAACTTCATGCATATATCATTATAAGTTTTTTTTGCAAAAATGTAAAGATAAAGAATGATCATGCATTGATATCTTAAGTGGAATTTGGTATTATTGGGCTTGTGGGCAACAAGGTATTTGTCATATATTTTCACTAATGGAGGCAACGATGATTATAATCGGTGAAAAAATCAATGGCACTATTCCAAGTGTAAAAAAAGCCATTGCAAACCGAGACGAGAAATTCATCAGAAACAGGGCGATAGCCCAAGCCGAAGCCGGCGCGGACTTTATTGATGCGTGTGCCAGTGTAGAATCTGCACTAGAGTACGATGCACTTAAGTGGCTTATTGAAATAATCCAAGAGGCAGTTGACACACCCATTTGCGTGGACAGCCCAAATGAGAAGCTCTTAAAGCAGATTTTCGAGGAAGGTATTGTCAAAAGGCCAGGGATGCTCAATTCAGTCAACGAAGAGGGAGAGAAATGTGAAATTATCTTCCCATTGATCGCTGGAACAGAATGGGAAGTTGTTGGTCTCACATGCGATACAGACGGCATCCCAATGGATGTTGACAAAAAAGTCGATATCGCGAAGAAGATGATTGACAAAGCTGTAAAATACGGAGTTGATCTGAAAAAATTCCACATCGATCCATGCGTTATGGCTCTTTCGACTTCCGCTACAGCTATGCTTGATTTTGAGGATGCTATCACTAAAATCAAACATTATGCGCCAGATGTCAAAATCACAGGCGCGATAAGCAACATATCTTTTGATATGCCCGTAAGGAAACTTATCAACAACTCTTGCATGATCCTTTCAATCAGAGCCGGGCTGGACTCCGGAATCCTCGATCCACTTGACCGCGAGCTTATCGGCACAATCCATGCTGCAGAAGCTTTGGCAGGAATCGACAAGTCTGGCAGAAAGTACAACAGGGCTTACAGGGCAGGAAAAATCGGTCCTAAAAAATAATAATGGCAAGCAATTAGCTATTAATTAAATTTAAATTAAAACTAACTTGAATTGTTTGCAGTAACTATACTTTTGCAGTAACTATACTAAAGTATAGTGTATTGGATCATTGGATCAAGCATTTGCAGACAATAACAAATACCATAAATTACAAACAAATACCGAAACACACCACATTGCAAACGCCAAGGCAGATGCAAAACAACGTGCTAAATTATGACCATCATTTAGAATAACAGATAGAGTAGGCGGAATGCATTAAGTTTCAAAGATGGGATGTTGCTTTTGAGCGAAGAAAACTAATAAAAAATCGTTTATGATAATCTGCTGCTTCCGCTGTTATGTGTAGAGCCAGCTTGGTTCTAGCTGTTGCGGGGGTATTACTCTCCAAAGGAGCCAAGATAAAGAGTAATGAAATCTAGAACCCATACGATGAACCTTGTACTTGCTGCCCTATTCATAGGTGTAAGCGCAATTTTAAAATCATTTGAAACCAACGCTTCCCAAGACTTGCGTTTTAACCTATGTGATATACCATGGATCTTGTCGGGCATCGTTCTAGGCCCTGTTTGGGGCTTTGCGGTAGGAGCAATTTCCGATGTGGTTAACTACTTTATAAGGCCTATCGGCGCCTTTGTGATTGGTTTCACATTTGCAGCCGGCCTTGTAGGCGCAATACCTGGTTACGTGTTTATGAAACAACGCGAAACCAAAAACAGCAGATTAACATATGCAATTCTATCCTTTGTGGTATTGGCAACTTTTATCGTGGCAATACTAATTTTACTGTTTGGCACAGGCTTGCTGACCATAGTGGATAGGTTGTTGTATTTAAGAGGTCTCCACGTCAGCTGGTTGTTTATCGGCATACTTTTCTTTCTGTTTGCCGCTAGCATCGTGGTTGTTTTCTGGCAGATCAACAAAGAGCAACCAGACATGCATGTGCCGATTCAAAAAGTATTTTTTTCGGTGGCTTGCGCAGAGCTGTTTTGCTCGTTTTTGATAGATTCTGTTTTGCTCTACTTTATGTATGGCTCTGGAACGCTTGTGACAGCTTCCTGGCGAATGTTCAAAGTGCTCATTGTAATCCCGGTATACTCCGTGATTGTGTCTAATCTGGTAAATGCGCTGGTTCGCAACAAGCTCGTGGACTTAGACTTAGACTGAAGGCACAAGCACTACTTATTATTTGTCGGTAGCCAGCATGACAGCTGCTGCTAATGATATATAAAAAACAAGAGGTAAAGTATGGGTTATTCGCAACTTCAAGTCGACAAATTTGTCGACGCTTCATGGTCAAAGGATCCTGTCCCAGGCGGGGGCGGGTGCGCAGCGCTCTATGGCGCCATTGGTGCAGCCCTTGCAGGCATGGTAGGAAACCTGACCACAGGCAAGAAAAAATATGCCGAGTTTGAAGATGACATCCAAGTTATCATCAAAAAGACAGACGATCTAAGCAAACGGCTCGTTGCTATGATCGACCAAGACGCAGAGAACTTCCTTCCACTCTCAAAAGCTTACGGGCTTCCAACATCAACTCCAGAAGAAAAAGCAGCTAAAGCAGTACAGCTCGAAGAGTGCTTGAAACTGGCATGCTCTGTCCCTATCGATATAGTTAGGACATGCTGTGAAGCAGTAAGCATCCATGAAGAGCTTCTGACAAAAGGCTCATCCCTTGCAATGAGCGATGTCGGCGTAGGAATCCAAGGACTTCGCGCCGGAATGATCTGCGGCTGGCTCAACGTTCTAATCAACATCAACAGCATGAAAGACAAAGAGTATGCAGACAGTGTCCGCACAGAAATGACAGCCCTTCTCGAAGAATATGTTCCGAAATGTGATGAGATATACGCGGCTGTAGTTGAGAAGCTGTAGATTAAACTAAATTACAAGGAGTATCAATGAGCGCTAAATTATTATCAGGCAAAGAAGTATCCGATGCCATTTTGGCTGGAGTAAAAGCTGATAGCCAGGCACTGCAAGCTGAAGGTGTCACGCCAAGGCTGGCAGTTTTCCGTGTTGGCGATGATCCGGGATCTATCTCCTATGAGAAAAGCATAGTCACAAGAATGGCCAACTCAGAGATCGATACCGAAATAATCGCTTTCCCGATCGATGTAACCCAAGATGAATTCATCTCAAAGCTGGGAGAAGCAAATAGCAATAAAGACATCCATGGCATCCTCGTCTTTATGCCGCTGCCAGACCAGCTTGATGTGGAAGTAATAAAATATACACTAAGCCCGGAAAAAGACCCAGACGCAATGAATCCTACAAACCTCGGAAAACTCATGATCGGCGACACCCGTGGATTCTACCCATGCACTCCAGAAGGCGTCATGGAGCTTTTAAAGCACTATGAGATCGACGTTAAGGGAAAAGATGTTGTTATCATAAACAACTCAAACGTCTTCGGAAAACCTTTGGCAATGATGCTCACAGACCAATTTGCCACAGTCACAATCTGCCATGTCTTTACAAAAGATGTGAAAGCCTTGACGCTCAATGCCGACATCGTAGTGACAGCCGTTGGCATCTATGGCTTGGTGAAAGCGGACCAATTGAGGGAAGATGCCATCCTAATCGACGTAGCGATGGCGCAGATGAAAGAGAATGGCGAGTTTGTCCTTGATGACAAAGGCAAAAAGATAAGGACAGGCGATGCCCACCTCGATTGTTTGGACAAAGTAGCAGCTATAACATCAGCAACACCAGGATGCGGCGGAGGGACAGGCCCAATCACAACAGCCCTTCTCGGCTACAACGTAATCAAAGGCTGCAAACTGCAGACAGGAAGGCTCTAAACTTAATAAACTAACTAGACCATTGCCAATGCGCCAATCCCCGGAAATTAGGGGGATTAGGCTCACTAGATATTTGATACCTGCATATTGCAGAAATTCAAGGGGACAAAAATGATTATAACAACCAAAAAGCCAGTAGAAGAGTTGCTCAACGATCTTCGTGATGCTAAGAATGTGCTTTTGGTCGGCTGCGGAGAGTGTGCAACTGTCTGCAAAACCGGCGGCGAGGCAGATGTAGAGGAAATGAGAGCTATCTTGGAAGCTAACGGAAAGACAATAGCCGGATCTTTCGTTTCAGAAACATGCTGCAATGCCTTGCTTGTAAAAAAGGAGCTCAAGAACGCAAAAGACGCTCTTGGCGCGGCAGACGCGATAGTGTCCCTCTCATGCGGAGATGGCACTCAAACATTGGGCGACCAAGTTGAAATACCAGTATACCCAGCAAACAACACAATGTTCCTTGGGGAAGTGGTAAGGCAAGGGATATTCAAAGAAGCTTGCCGTTTTTGCGGAGACTGCGTGCTAGCCAACACTGGAGCGATATGCCCTGTTACACAATGCGCCAAATCCCTCGCCAATGGCCCTTGCGGCGGATCAAAAGAAGGCCATTGCGAAGTCAATCCAGAAACACCCTGCGCATGGATTGAGATTTATGAAAAAGTCAAAAAGTTAGGCCAAGTGGACAGGCTTGCAGCCTTGTCAACAAAAGCCCATGGTGAAAATGTGTTCCCAAGAACTATAAACCTTAAAGATGGGACGGCAAAAGTATGAGCAATCTGCAAAAAGCATTCGAATCTGGAAAATTTGCGGTTACAGCTGAAACCGCCCCAAGTAAAGGCATTGACCTTTCACACCAAGTGTCAATCGCAGTATCTCTCAAAGACCGGGTTGACGCCCTCAACGTAACTGACTTCCAGTCATCCAGCCTCAAGGCTTCCTCATATGGTTTGGTAATCAAGCTTATCCAAGCCGGTGTTGAGCCCGTTATGCAGATGACAGGCCGCGACCGCTCTAGAATGGCTATCCAAGGCGATTTTTTGGCAGCCGCTGCTTTCGGGGTTGAGAATCTCCTTGCCCTGACAGGCGACCATACATCAGTTGGCGACTGCCCGGATTCAATGCCGGTTTTCGACCTCGACTCAGTCGGGATCCTCAATGCAGCGACCCAGTTGATGAATGGCGTAGACAATGGCGGCAACGCCCTTGTTGGCGATGCTCCAAAATTCTACCTCGGCGCTTCACTCACACCGGAGTATGACCCAATCGAGCTTCACTTGATGAAGATGAAGAAAAAAATCGATGCTGGCGCCAAGTTCTTCCAGACCCAAGGCGTGTACTCGATCGAAAGCTATAAACGTTTTATGGATCTAGCCAGTAAATACGACTGCTATATAATGGCAGGCATTATTCCGCTTAAGAGCGCAGGCGCTGCCAGGTACATGAACAAGAATGTTCCTGGAATCAACGTGCCAGACGATTTAATTGACCGCCTGAAAAACTCCAAGAAGCCAGTCCAAGAAGGAATCTTGATTGCCGCTGAGACAATAGCTGCCCTCAAAGAGCAAGAATTATGCCACGGGGTGCACATTATGGCAATCGGCGCGGAAGAGAACGTAGCGCCAATCATGGACGCAGCCGGCATTTAGTGGGGGCAACCAATGAAAATTACTATTATCGGGGCAGGTCCCGGAGGTTATGAAGCAGCTATTTATGCTGCAAAAAAAGGCGCTGAAGTTGTCTTGATAGAAAAAGACAGTTTTGGCGGGACATGCTTGAACCGCGGATGCATCCCAACCAAAGCATTCCTGGCATCCAGCTCAGTGCTTGAGATGGCCCATGAGGCGAAAAGTTATGGCATAAAAATTGATGGCACAATAGAGCCTGAGTATTCAAAAATAGTTGACCGCAAGAACAAAGTGGTTGCAGGCCTTGTAAAGGGCATCGGGGCGCTTTTGACAGCGAACAACGTGACCCAAATCAAAGGTTTCGGCAAAATCGTAGACAAAAACACTATTGAAGTTACAAAAGACGACGGCACAATTGAAACTGTCACTACAGACTATATTGTCTTGGGTATGGGATCCGTGCCGACGACACCCGGCATGTTCAAGTATGACGGCAATAGGGTTATTACCAGCGACGAAATCCTTGATATGAAAGAAGCCCCGCAGTCAGTGATCCTAGTGGGCGGCGGCGTTATCGGCACTGAAATCGGCCAATTCCTGGCCGCTATGGGCACAAAGGTGACTATCGTCGAAATGATGGATAGGCTCCTGCCCACAATGGACGAGGATGTCTCAAAACAACTCGCCCGCCAGTTCAAAAAAGACAAGATCAATGTTATCACAAGCAACGGCATCGCAGAAGTGTTGCCGTCTAGCGGCTCTGTGGAAGTAGTCCTCCAAAGCGGGGACAAGCTGTCTGCCGACTACCTGCTCGTCGCCATTGGGAGGATGCCATTCACAAAAGACTGCGGTCTTGAGAATGTAGGCATTGAATTCACCGAATGGGGCGGAAGGGTAAAAGTCAATGAGTATCTCCAGACAAACGTAGACAACATCTACGCGATTGGCGATCTAATCGACACTGCAATGCTAGCACATGTGGCTACTTACGAAGGAATTTGCGCGATTGACAACATCATGGGCAAACAATGGTCTCCAAAATACCACGCTGTCCCAGGATGTGTCTATACTACACCGGCAATAGCCTCTGTAGGCGCAACTGAGCTTGAGTTGCAAAAAGAAGGCAAAACCTACAATACAGGCACATTTGATTTTCGCGGGCTGGGCAAAGCCCAAGCAAGCGGCCACATAGCCGGCTTTGTGAAAGTCATCGCCGACGAGAATGATGTCCTTATTGGCGCATCAATCGTAGGCGACACTGCAACCGATATGCTCCAAGTCCTAACCTTGGCTGTTCAACTTGGTTTGACTTCAGAGCAAATGTTGCAATCGATATTCCCGCATCCGACTATGTGCGAGGCAATACTCGAAGCGTTGCATGACCTCCACGGTCTTAGCATACACAAGTTATAATTATAATTGGGGGCAGTATATGAGCTATCCTTCAGATTTACGTTACACAAAAGACCATATCTGGTTTAAAGAGAACGGCGAAACATTTTTAATCGGTGTTACTGACTATGCCCAGGACCAATTAGGCGAAGTTTTGTATGTCGACCTGCCAGCAGCAGGAACTGTCGACGCCGAAGGCACCATTTTTGAGATCGAATCATCAAAGAGCGCGACAGTGATGCAAATCCCCTTTGCAGTCGAAGTCGTAGCTGCGAATGAAGAGTTAGATGACGATCCAGAGAATATCAACAACGCTCCATATGACACTTGGATCGCGGAAGTCAAAGCAGACGAGGCAGACGTTGCCGGCCTGTTAAGCGCAGCAGATTACGAAGCAACACTGTAAAGCTAAAGCAAGAGACAGTCAGCGCCAATTAAATTAGTTCGAACTGGATTGCAGTTGGCGGATGCCAGCCTTAGGAAGGCATCCGCCAGCCCCATGGTCCTCAAATTGTCATGATAAAACCAATTGCAGAAACCCATGCCCATTTGTCACTTGACAGTGTCAACTATAACACAGCAATTAGACGCCATCTAGCCAACCCTTGTGAGGAGCATATCAGAAGCGCGCTTGAATCCTACTCAAACGCTGGAGTAACCTATTTGCGCGACGGTGGCGACCATCTTGGGGTTGCTTTGCGTGCAAGGGAAATATCTGGCGAGTATGGCATCAAAATTGTATGCCCTGCTTTCCCTATACACAGAAAAGGATACTATGGAAGCATCCTGGGACGGGCCTATGATAGCTTGGCATCGTATAGGGTTTTAGTCGCTGAGGCAAAAAAACAAGGTGCGGACTTTATAAAACTGTTTGCATCCGGGCTCTTAGACTTTTCCGTTTATGGGCGCATTATGCAGCAAGGGCCAATGGAGGACGATGAAGCCAAAGAGATGGTCAAAATTGCCCATGGGGAAGGGCTAAGCGTTATGGCGCACGCCAATGGCGGCGAAAGGGCGGCAATGCTCATCCAAGCAGGCATTGACTCTATCGAGCATGGGTATTATCTAGGGAAAGACACGCTGGACCTGTTGGCAGGGTCAAATTGCTGTTGGGTACCAACCTTGGCCCCAGTTGGCAATATCATCGATTCAGGCGCGTTTGAAAAAAGCGTCTTGGAAAAGATTTATTACGGCCAGCTTGAGGCAGTTGCCTATGGGATAGAAGAGGGCGCTATTATCGCCCCAGGCAGCGACGCAGGCGCATATTTGGTAAGCCATGGAAGCGGGATAGCTGATGAGTGGGCGCATCTGTCAAACACAGGCGTGGATCACGCTGCTTTGGAAA
Organism: Eubacteriaceae bacterium; assembly: GCA_009782875.1. Lineage (GTDB taxonomy): Bacteria > Bacillota > Clostridia > Eubacteriales > Anaerofustaceae > WRIE01. The sequence goes on from WRIE01000040.1 coordinate 29,167, forward strand.
ACTGCCTGTGTGAAGGCGAGAAATTTATAATAGAGAATTTCAAGCGAAAATAAACTAATAAACAGCTAGTCTGCAATGGCATCAACAATTTTCGGGATAGATTCAAAACGCTCTTGTACATTGAGCGATTAGGGTGGATATACAAGAAAATTTTTCACTAGCCGAAGATGGCTCGTTTCCTTACACTTTTTGTGTATTTGGAATAGTCAAGGACTTTTCTGGTTTGTGAAAACCTAATATTCAAAATTTTCTTTGTGACTATTGTGAAAAGCTATCGTTTTTTGTACAATTAATTATTAAGTCATATTGAGTGCTTTAAGCAGGCACTTTATATAGAAATGTCCAAAATAAACACTTCATTGGAGGAAGAAAACTATGCTGGATCCAACCGTCTATAAAGACTGGCAAATCGCTGAAGCAGCGGAAGCAACAAACCCGCCTGTAGAACATTACATGGAGCAATTGGGGCTTCTGCCGGACGAAATTATTCCTTTTGGCAAAACTCCAAAACTAGATTTCATCAAAATCATGAACCGCCTAAAAGATAAGCCCGACGGCAAGTTCATCGAAGTTACAGCCATCACACCGACACCGCTTGGCGAAGGAAAATCGACAACTTCCCTCGGTCTTATCCAAGGCCTTGGATTGCTCGGTTACAATGTTGGCGGCGCCTTGCGCCAGCCTTCTGGAGGTCCGACTTTCAACGTCAAGGGCAGTGCTGCTGGCGGCGGCAACGCGCTTCTCATCCCGATGACTGAGTTCTCGCTTGGGCTTACAGGCGACATCAACGACATTATGAACGCGCACAACCTCGCTATGGTAGCTCTGAATGCGCGCATGCAGCATGAGCGCAACTATGGCGATAAAAAGCTTGCTGAAATCGGCCTAAAGCGCCTTGACATTGATCCTGAGCGCGTTGAACTTGGTTGGATCCTAGACTTTTGCGCCCAAGGCTTGCGCAATATCCGTATTGGCCTTGGTGGCGGCAAAGACAACGGCTTCGAGATGGACTCAAAGTTTGGCATTGCTGTCGGCAGTGAGTTAATGGCCATACTGGCTGTCTCGACCGACCTCAAAGACCTTCGCGAGCGCCTCGGCAAGATTATCGTTGCCTACAATAAGAAAGGCGAGCCAGTAACAACTGCAGACCTCGAAGTTGATGGCGCGATGGCGGCCTTCATGCGCAACACGATCAACCCGACACTTTGCTACACCGTAGAGCATCAGCCATGCCTCGTGCATGCTGGCCCATTTGCGAACATCGCCATTGGCCAGTCGTCAATCATCAGCGACCGTCTTGCTCTTAAATTATTCGACTACCACGTCACAGAGTCAGGCTTTGGCGCTGACATTGGCTTCGAGAAATTCTGGAACGTCAAAGCCCGCCTGTCTGGATTGAAGCCACACGTATCTGTCATAGTTGCTACCATTCGCGCCCTCAAGATGCATGGCGGCGGACCAGCTGTTGTGCCAGGACGCCCATTGCCACAAGCATACACTGAGCAAAACCTCGAGCTGCTTGAAGCTGGCGCTGGCAACTTGTTCCACCATGTCAGCACAGTCAAGAAGTCAGGTATCACGCCTGTCGTTTGCATCAACAAGTTCTACACCGACACTGACGAGGAAATTGCGCTTCTCAGAAAGCTTTGCGCTGAGAATGACGTGCGTTGCGCTATGTCAGAGCACTGGCAGTATGGCGGCGCTGGAGCTGAAGAGCTTGCAAAAGTCGTTGTCGAAGCATGTGAAGCCGAGCCACAGATCAACTACCTTTATGAACTCGCCACTCCTCTCCGCGAGCGTGTTGAGATAATCGCCAGGGAAGTCTATGGCGCAGATGGCGTTGACTGGGCACCACTAGCGCTTGAGAAAGCAGAACGCTTCGAAAGTGATCCGTACTATGCGGACTTCAGCACCATGATGGTCAAAACCCATTTGTCACTGTCAGCTGATCCTGCAGTAAAAGGCGTTCCAAAGGGCTGGCGCCTGCCAATCCGCGACATACTCGTATATGGCGGAGCGAAGTTCCTTTGCCCGATGGCTGGAGCTATCAGCATGATGCCTGGCACAGGTTCGAACCCAGCATACCGCAACATCGACATCGATGTCGAGACTGGAAGGGTTTCAGGAATATTCTAAAGGAAGCCAACACTTGCCCTTGATATTAAACGATGTAAAACAAAAAAAGCTGGAAAATAGGCTTATCAAGCCTATTCCAGCTTTTTTCAATGCCTGAGGTTTTCTGTCCGGCAATTCTTGCAAATTTCAATCGGCGTTTGCCCCAAATATACGATTTATTAAACTAATAATATATCATAAATATCGGTTTTAGATTTTTGTTGTTGCAATACTGCTCTAAAACCATAAATTATAAGCTGCCAACTGCTTCGCCTGCATGGATTCTGCCCTTGCTTGGCAACTGTTGCGCAGCAAACAA
>WRIE01000041.1 GCA_009782875.1 Eubacteriaceae bacterium
CATTCTGGACTAGCGCAGAAGTCGAATCTATCGGACTGCTTTACCTATAAAATCAACACTATTTCCGACTATCACCTTTATTTTAGGATAATCTTTGGAATAAATATGTGATACGCTAAATATTATTGAAAAATCTTTATATACGGGCGTGGGTTGTGCTGCGCTGTATTAAAGAAAAGACTGGAATTAGCAGCCGAAAAGAAGGTGGTAATCAAACTGCCCCTCCATTACGAAATAGATGTGCAAAGACTGTGCAAATATCATACATATTTAGCCGAAAAATGATGCGCTTGATGCAGGCTATGGGCTTATGCTTGTAGAAATTCTGCATAAAAAAGTGCATGGCGCCCCATTGTGCGAAGGAAAGCGGGTCCCAAGCCCTATGCAAGAGACAAACTAATGCGAAAACTTGGAAAAGAGGCGTTTTAGCCGCAGAAGCAGTGTTGTGTGGGCACAATGCAAAGAGAAGATATATCCAAGAGTGAAAGAAGCATGGGATACAATTGACGAACTGGTGCGCGGGAGCAACAAGGTTCCCAAAAAAATGGAGGCTCCGGCAACCTATTGATGGTCTGCCGGAGCCTCCATCAGCCACCTGTTAGGGGTGGCAGCGAGTTTCTACACTTGTCCGCCGTACCTTCTTTTGAAACGCCCCACACGGCCGCCTGTGTCCACAAGTTTTTGCCTTCCTGTAAAATATGGATGGCAGCGAGAGCATATTTCTACCTTTATCTCTTCTTTGGTCGATCCAGTCTCAAATGTATTCCCGCATGCGCATGTGACAGTGCATGTTTTATAGTCGGGGTGTATTCCTTGTTTCATCTAAATTAGGCAGGATACCCCCACCTCAAACTCCTCCGAGGAGTTTGGCGGCGGGAGGAATGCCGTCCTCCTTTTGTTTTTGTCGTTTTCCAAATGCGGTGCGCGTGCGTAACCGATGCGCGCATTAACGCAAAGATCCTGGGCAAACCAACAATATAGCTTGTGTATGCGCGTTTGCGCAAAAACAAGCCCCTGCATCTAAATGGCGGGTATTGCCAAGATGTATGCCAGTCTTTTCTTTAGGTCTAAGAATAATATTATCCAGAAATTTATTATGAAGTCAAGTAGTTTTTTAACACGTATTCTAAAAATGGCTTGTTGCTGCTAGTTTTCTTCATTAGTTGGATCATGCTCTCGGTAAAGACATTTGCACTTTGGTTCGCAAAGGTTTTTCTGAGGGAATATGATGCAGCGATAGCATTTTCTGTGAGCAGCAGGTCCTCGCGCCTCGTTCCAGACCGGGCAATGTTTATTGCAGGAAATATCCTGCTAGTGGCCAAAGCCCGCTCAAGGTGGATTTCCATGTTGCCAGTGCCCTTAAACTCCTCATAGATCATATCATCCATCCTGCTCCCTGTTTCAACCAATGCAGTTGCGATAATAGTCAAAGAGCCGCCGTTTTCAATGTTTCTTGCAGAGCCGAAGAATTTCTTGGGGAAATAAAGGCTTTCAGGGTCAAGGCCTCCGGAAAGTGTGCGCCCTGAAGGGGGCACAACCAAATTGTTTGCCCGCGCCAGCCGCGTAATGCTGTCCACCAGCACGACAACATCTTCTCCCGACTCGACTAGACGTTTTGCCCGCTCAAGGACAATCTCAGCTGCTTTAAGGTGGTTTGAAGGTTTTTGGTCAAAAGTCGAGTATATGACATCGCAGTCTATGCTGCGTTGCATGTCTGTGACTTCTTCTGGCCGCTCGTCAATCAGGAGTATTATCAATTTCACTTGAGGGTCGTTAGTCCGTATGGCAGTTGCGATCTCTTTTAGCATGATCGTTTTTCCAGCTTTGGGCGGAGATACCAACATGCCTCTCTGGCCTTTCCCTATCGGGGCGAATATGTCCATTAGCCTTGTGGAGATTATGTCAGGGGTTGTTTCCAGCTTAAGCTGCTCGTCAGGGAAAACCGCAACGAATCTCTCAAATTCTTTGCGGTTGACATTGGTCTCCGGCAAGTGGTTGTTAACTCTTTCCACATAAAGCAAAGCGTCATACTTTTCGTTTTCTGCCGAGATGCGGATTCTGCCTTGGACCAAGTCGCCAGTGGCAAGCCTGTATTTGCGGATTTGTGAGGGGGACACATATATGTCGTTTTCACCTGGCAAATAGTTGTTCGTCCTCAAAAAGCCAAAACCTTCGGGATTGGTCTCCAGCACCCCTTCATGGGACTGGGCATACACCGACATGTCTTTGTCGCTAGCCGATGCCATAATTTGGCGCTCTTCTTGGAGGATGGACTCTGTTGTTTTGCCATTGACCTCTTCAATGAAGAGCATAGCGAAGTATTTTTCGCCTTCTTTTGGCTCCCGCACTTTTCCGCGGATCATGTCGCCGCTCATTAGGCGGAATTTTTGGACTTGCGAAGCCGAAACATATACATACTCATCCGGGTTGTTCATTTCAGGCGTCTTTAAAAAGCCAAAGCCCTCTGGCAGGATTTGGACAGTGCCTCTCATTTCTGTGCTGTCCGTGATCGAATCTCTAAGTCTGGAATACTTTCTAGAGTTGTTAGATTGGGCTTCGTTTATTAAGCCGATTAGTTCTTGTTTTGTTATTCGGCCTGTCTTTTCAATACCGAGATTTTTCGCCTCGATCTTCAACTCCGAAAAAGACAAACCAGAAAGATTTGTAGTCAAAAGTACCTCCAAAAAACAATGAAAAAAGATTAGCATCCATGAAGTACTGCATTACAGGGCAAAGATTACACTAGCAAAAATGCCAGTTAGTACGGAAAACGCCTTAAGGGTATTTGCGAGTTGAATTGATTAGTCCCGAATAAATCTGTAAAATCATTGATAGCATCATTATCATACCAAATTGCTTCTTGTTTGTAAATAGTGTTAAATCATTTAGTTTATTCTTTCGATACATTTGGCATAGCAGATCGCTGAATGTCAGAAAAATTGGAAAAACAGCGGTTATGGTTTTGCCTGGAATGTAAAATTAAAATTATTGATTATGAGATTTGTAGCATATATTTATCAATTTTATCAAGCAATTTGTTTTTTTTGATATAATACTTTGTAAATGGCAATTAATACATTGGTTCTCGATTTGGAAACAGGCGATAGGCTAAGCAAGCTGCAAATTGCTGCCGAATCGATCAAAAAAGGCGGGATAGTTGTATTCCCCACAGAAACGGTATACGGCCTTGGAGCTAACGCTTTAGATGGCGACGCTGTCGGCAAAATATTCACGGCAAAGGGCCGACCGGCAGACAATCCATTAATCGCCCATTTCAGCTCTTTTGAAGCAGCAAGGCCATATATAAAAAATATGAGCGCAGGCGCGAATTTGCTTGCCAAAGCTTTTATGCCTGGCCCATTGACTCTTGTGGTCAACAAAGGCGAAGGGATCTCTGACAATGCCACATGCGGGCTTGGCACTGTGGGTATCCGCATTCCTTCTAATGCTGATGCAAGGGATTTTTTGGCATTGAGCGGTGTGCCCATTGTCGCTCCAAGCGCAAACGTATCGGGGCGGCCATCCCCAACAGCGCCCTCCCATGTGATAAACGATATGGATGGCAAAGTTGACGTGATACTCCTTGGGGGCGCTTGCGAGTTTGGGGTCGAATCCACAGTGGTGGATTGCTCAAAGGAGCCCTTTGAACTGCTTCGCCCCGGAGCCGTTTCACTTTCGGATTTGAGGCGGTTCGCATATGTGGAGCACCACGACGCTGGGGAGGGGCAAAAGCCAAAGTCGCCAGGCATGAAATACCAGCACTATAAGCCTTCCGCTTCGGTTATTGCCCTTGATTGCCCCCATGAAGCAGCAGTGGGAATCATTAATAGCGGATGCGCTGGAACAACAGGTACGGCTGCGCTTGTTTTTGAAGAATTCCTAGACTCCGCCAAGGCGCCCTTGGTGTTGTCCCTTGGCAGTGCAAAGGATCCGTCCCAAGCGGCAAAGAAGCTCTTTGCGCTGCTGAGGGAATGCGATTTGGCAGGCATGGGGAGAATTTATGCAATGTGCCCTTCAGATGAGGGGATCGGCCTTGCTTACCGCAATAGGCTATTCAAGGCTGCAGACAATATTATTTCGTAGCGCAGGTGACGAATGGCAAAGCAATTTCAAAGAGTGATTTTTGTATGCTCGGGCAACACATGCAGGAGCCCAATGGCAGCCGGAATTTTCAATGAAATATCCTCCCGGCAAGAATTGGGTTTTAATGCCCAGTCAGCAGGGATATATGCTGGATACTTCCAGAACGCGACAAAAGAGGCTATTGCTGTTTGCCAAGAGCACGGCATCGATATTTCGATGCACACATCAAGGCCAATTTCGATTGCCAGTGTTGAAAGCTTTGATGTTGCAATAACCATGACACAGTCACAAAAAGAGTTTCTTGTATCAGCATATCCTTCAATGGAAGGCAAGGCTTTTATGGCCAGTGAATGGGCTATGGGGATTGTCAAGGATGTGGACGACCCATATGGCGGAGGGGTAAAAATGTATGAGGACGTATTTGACGAATTGAGTTATTATATCTGCGAGGCAATATCAGTATCAAGATAGGCGGGCAAGCGCACAAAACAAAATGAAAGGCGGGCGCGGTTAATCGCGGGGGAAAGGTTTTATGAGAGTTGCGATAGGGTCTGACCATGGAGGCTATGGGCTTAAGGAGCATGTTAAGGAATATCTGGAAGCCAAGGGGCATGAGGTGTCCCAATGCGGGTGCTACAGTATTGAAAGTGTCGACTACCCGGAATTTGCAAGAGAGGTTGCAAGGCAGGTGGCAGATGGCTCTGTTGATTTCGGTGTGCTGTTTTGCACTACGGGCATTGGCATGTCCATAGCTGCCAACAAGGTTGAAGGTATAAGGGCGGCTTTATGCCATAACACAATGGCGGCTAAAATGAGCCGGATGCACAACAACGCTAATATAATTTGCATCGGCGCTCTTTTTGTTGGCAACGAAGAAGCGGAAGAGATGGTTGATTTATTTCTTGAAGAGCCATACGAAGGAGGCAGGCATGACAGGCGTATAGGCATGCTCAAGCTTGGGATGGATATCGAGGGGAGCATATGAGTTCAAGGCCGTCTTGGGACGAGTATTTTTTGGAGCTGCTCCAAGTAATCAAAACCCGCTCCACATGCATGAGGCGGCAGGTGGCGGCTATTATTGTCAAAGACAAGCATATTCTTTCAACCGGCTACAACGGCGCGCCAATGGGGCTTGCCCACTGTGACGAGGTAGGTTGTGTGCGGGAGATATACAATGTGCCCTCCGGAGAGCGCCATGAATTATGCAGAGGCATCCATGCAGAGCAAAATGCGATTGTCCAAGCGGCAATCCATGGGGCCAGTATCCAGGGCGGGCAGATATACATCACCCATTCGCCTTGTGTGCTATGCTCAAAAATGATTATCAATGCCGGCATCAGGAAAGTCATATTCTCAGGTGAGTACCCTGACAAACTTTCGATGGAAATGCTTGAGGAAGCAGGTATTGAGCTGGTGAATGCCAGCAGCTGAACGGCACTTTTATTGAAGCGCGCAATTTCGGAGTGCGCCGAATCGTGGGGAACCAAATCAATCATCTTAAAAATTGCATCTCATTGCGTAACCCGCAGCCATGGCTGGAGCCCAGAGCGTTTTTTATGTTGCGTTTCACATAATGGGTTCTTTGTTGACAATTTCACTCGATTTGGGCATAATAAGAGAAAATTTTATTGAGGTTTGCATGCCAGTTAAAATTCCAGATTTATTGCCGGCCAAAGACATACTAACTAGCGAGAATATTTTCGTAATGACAACAATGCGTGCTGAGACCCAAGACATCAGGCCATTGAGAATAGGCATAGTAAATCTTATGCCCACAAAAATCGTGACTGAGACCCAGTTGCTGAGGTTGATAGGCAATACACCTTTGCAAATAGATGTGGTGCTGATCCATATGAAAAGCCATGAGTCCAAGAATACTGCTAAAGAGCATCTATTGGAATTCTATACCACATTCAGCGAGATTCGCGGGAGAAAGTTTGACGGCTTGATCATAACAGGCGCCCCGGTAGAAATGCTGCCCTTTGAAGAGGTCGATTATTGGGATGAGCTTGTGGAGATCATGGAGTGGGCCCAGGTAAACGTCACCTCCACTGTCTATATATGCTGGGGGGCCCAAGCTGCGCTCTACCATTTCCATGGGATAAACAAGCATGAGCTGCCGAGAAAATGCTTCGGTGTTTTTGAGCACAAGAGCTTGAACAAAACAAGCAAGCTGATGAGAGGTTTTGACGACAGATTCTTTGTGCCCCATTCACGGCATACCACAGTGCTCCGGGAGGATATTGAAAAGGTGCCGGGCCTTGAGATACTCTCTGAGAGCGACGAGTCGGGGGTGTATATCGTCGAAGCAGGAGGCGGGAAAAGCATATTTGTCACCGGCCATTCCGAGTATGACGGGGACACATTGAAAAATGAGTATCTGAGAGACATTGCCAAAGGAATGGACATGCATGTTCCGAAAAACTACTTTGAGGATGATGACCCGCAAAAAGATGTCCAAATCAAGTGGCGGGCTCATTCCAACTTGCTGTTCTCCAACTGGCTGAATTACTATGTGTACCAAGAGACGCCATATGTATGGGAATAGTTTCCTATTCTTGTAGAAACAGCTCAAGGCATCAAAAAACCAGCGAAACTGCAATGCAGCAAGTTTCGCTGGTTTTTCTTTTGAGGCATCCATCGGCTTGCCGCTGGATGCCTCAAACAGGGCAATCCCGTATGCGGGGCGGTATGTGAATGGAAGCCAAAGGTATCTATTTGATTGACTCAAAAGCTTGGTCAAGGTCGGCGATGATGTCATCAGGATGTTCAATGCCGATGGACAAGCGCACAGTAGTCCCAGTGATCCCCGACTCAAGCAGCTCTGCCTCTGTCATCTGGGAGTGGGTTGTGGAGGCAGGGTGGATCACTAGGGATTTGGTGTCTGCCACATTGGCAAGGAGGCTGAAAAGCTTGAGGTTGTCAGAAAACTGTTGGGCTTTTGCCTTTTCGCCTTTGATCTGGATTGTGAATATCGAGCCTCCCCCGGTTGGGAAGTACTTTTTGTACAACTCGTTGTCCCTATGGGTGGAAATGCTGGGATGGTTGATTTTTTCTACCAAGGGCTGTTTCTTAAGGTATTCAATAATTGCCAGTGTGTTTGACACATGCTTGTCAAGCCTCAAAGACAGCGTTTCAAGTCCTTGCAGGAAAAGGAAGGAGTTGAACGGGCTGAGTGTCGCGCCCTCGTCCCTCATTAAAACTAGCCTGGCCTTTGCGATAAAGGCGGCTTTGCCAGCCACTTCTGTGAAGATGGCTCCATGGTATGACGGGTTTGGCTCTGAGATGTCTGGGAATTTCCCGCTTTTTTTCCAATCAAAATTACCGCCGTCAACGATCACTCCGCCAAGGGCTGTTCCATGTCCCCCGATAAACTTTGATGCCGAGTGTACAGAAATATTAACGCCATATTCAAAAGGCCGCAGCATGTACGGGGTAGCAAAAGTGTTGTCTATTATGACTGGGATTCCGTGGCTGTGGGCAATCTTCGAGATTTCCTCAATATCGACAATGGTCGAATTCGGGTTGCCCAAAGACTCGGCGTAGACAGCTTTTGTGTTCTCACGAAGGGCGTTTTTTAAATTTTCGGTGTTTGACATGTCCACAAAGGAAACATCGATATTGTATCCTTTGAAAGTGTTTAAGAACAAGTTGTATGTCCCGCCGTACAAAGAGATATCAGCAACTATATGGTCGCTTGCTTTTGCGATATTAAGCACGCTGTAAGTCACCGCGGCTGCCCCGCTGGCAGTGGCCAGCGCCCCAACGCCGCCCTCCAGCGCTGCCATCCGCTTCTCAAAAATATCTGTCGTGGGATTCATGAGCCGTGTATAAATATTTCCGTCTTCAACCAGGTCAAATCTCGCCGCCGCTTGGGCAGAATTGTCGAAAACATAAGCTGTTGTCATATAAATCGGCACTGCCCTTGAGCCGGTTGCCTGGTCGGCAGACTCTTGCCCTGCATGGACTTGGAGAGTCTCAAATCTTAATTTGCGTGGATCCATAACGCCACCTCATTCTTTATGATCGGTTATTGCCAATATCAAATTGGCACAGTGTAGCATTTATTATAACGGCGCAAAGAAGTGTAGCAAATAGCTAATTGGGAATGTGTAAGAACAAAGGCCGGCAACTTGATCCAGGCTATTAAAAAAACAAGTGAAAGAAGTTGTTTGCCAAGGCCAATAAATACAATTGCATTTTGCCAATTTTTTACATGTAGAGTTTCTTTGGTAAAGCCTTGTTGAGCCAATCACTGCAGGCGGGGGTTTGATGTTGGCTCCTCTGCTGGCTACGCCTGAAGGCGGGTTTAACGGGCATGTGATACTGACAGCCTCTTAAAGAGGCTCTACTTGTTGCCGTCCTCCAGCCTGCCTCACGTATTGTATCCTTGTTTGCATTCCCTACAGTCGCTACATAGCATCCCCTTGCCCAGAAGTTTCTTTGCCCCCGTGTCTTGTATTGCGGACACCTGTCGAATATCATCAGCGCACTCTTGCCTTTGAAATAGCCCATGAACCTGCAGACTGCTATCTTAAGGGGGATGCTTACAAACATGCGGGCATGGTCTTTGCCCATTCCACCTTCGATCAATGTGACACCCTTCATCTCGCAAAGCTTTCCCAGTATCTCGCCTATTGCTATTCTTACCTCGCAAAAAATGGCTTTGCGCCTGTATTTCGGGATAAATACTATATTGCAAGTGCAATTGTGCCGTGTATGTGATAGACTTGAGCCGTTCATGAAACCTCCTGTTATGCTTGACATGGCCCGTAAAACCATAGTCATTATAACATGGAGGTTTTTGATACTCTTGGCAACTACACTTCTTATCCTATTCTCCCCACCTCAGGCGGGGGTTTTAGATCTATCCAATAAGGCTTTTCTGGGTTTAGTAAATAATGTTGTAAAAATCCTTTGATTAGTAATAATATCTATGGAAAAGTTAAGTGCAAGTTTGGAGATTATTGATGTTTGTTTTAAATATCGCCTTGACTTTTTTGAATGGGCTATGTTAGAATGAGCCGAGGTTTGATACCTGTTAGATAGATAAACAATACAAAGCGACAATAATGCGGCGGGGTGCCGTATTATTGTTTTTTGGATTTTTTCTTGGAATCGCGTTGTTTGGATTTAATACGCAGTTGCTCTGCCGCTATAAGCACCACAGTGGAAGGAAGCAAAGAGAGCATTGAAGACAAAATTAGGGGAAGCGCCAAGTGGTACACTGGGGAAAAGGGCTCCGTTTGTGCCACAAGTGTCTTGCCAGCATAAATCATTGTGTATGACAGCGCCATTATCAGCGATAGGGAGAAAACATCAACATCAAGGTCTTTCCTAGCTTTGCCAAGGAAAAGAAATGAGGCTGCTGTTAATAAAAGGTATATGCTTACTGCAAACAGGTTTCTGGATACCAATACTAGCATGACCCATGAAAGTAGGGAAATGCCTAAAGCGCTAGTGCCTGCTTTTCCCGCCCAAGTCTCAATTTTCCCTGTTTTGAGAAAGCGGTTTGCTCTTTTTTGTTCCCTCTCCTTTTGTCTGCTTGTCCAAGGATTAGCCGATTTAGTCGGCTGCTTGGAAGCGGCAAGAAGGCTTCTGTCATATGCGCTGCGTTTTCCCGGGTCTGAAAGAGTCTCGTAAGCTAGGTTTATTTCCTGCATTTTCGTCTCTGCAAAGTTCTTATTGCCCGTATAGACATCAGGATGGTACCTTTTAGCCAGTTGTTTGTAAGCATTTCTCATCTCTTCTGGCGTTGCGGTTTTTCCAATGCCCAGTGTAGCGTATAAATCCAACATGTTTATCTCTTGATATAGCGTTTTTTTTCAGCAAAGTCCAAATTATAAAATACTTTGCTTTGCCTTGCCTACCTATAATATAGCCTATTGGGCAAGCCTACAATAATTAAGGTTGAAAAACTAATAACAGTTTTTTTCAAAACGGTATTGCAGATTGGCAAAGGCCATTATTGACTACAATTCATTCATTGTGGTAAGCTACAAATGTGCGCCCAGCAAGCCTGTTATTAACGCAGCGGCACACATGGCGCTTGTAGATTAAACGAAAATGAGGCAATATATTTGAAGTATAGAGTAAAAGACCCAAGCATTCTTAGGTCTTATCCAAAACCACGGCAGGTTGGTTCTCAGCAAATCCCAATTCCGCTGCAACCTGGATTACATATTAATCCAGCCTTTGCGACCCAGCAAGCGGGCTCATTCCCAAATCCATTCCAAATGCAACAGCAAGGTCCGCTCCCCCGAACAGCCCAGCTGCCGCAACAGCAAACCTCAATCCCCCGGCCGGTTCAGCTGCCGCAACAGCAAGGCCCGCTCCCCCGGCCGACCCAACTGCCACAGCAGCAAGTTCCAAACCCGCAAGCCGTCCGCGTGCCAGCAAGTGCCCAACCGGATACAATGGAGCGGCAAGCGGCTTCAAAATCAACAAAAAAAGAGAAACGTCGCCTGTGGATTGCATTGTGGCTATTAGGCATAATAGCCACATCTGTCCTGTTTATTGTATTTTTTGTTGATTTTGTGACAATCAGCGATTCTAAGGGATTAACAAAATCAATTGCGACAATGAGCGGTGACCCTTCCATGATACTTGAGAAAGCAGGTGTGCAAGTAGGCAAGAACGATTTAGTGGAATATTCGCCTGGAACCACCGTTTTTGCAGAGATTTACATAGACCGGTCATTTCCTGTCAGCATTGCTTTTGACGGCACAAACAAGACATCAAATTTTGAGTCGGGCACTGTGGCAGACGCACTTGTTAAAATGGGCATAGAATTTGGTGAGGATGACATAATTAGCCCTTCAATGAATACAGCTTTGGCAAGAGACATGGAGGTTGAAATAAAACGGGTCACTTTTGATTCAGAGTCAATGAGGGCTGAAGTTTCAAATGATGATGCGGCAGCTTACAAAGAGTCTTTGGAGGATTCCGCAAAGTCGAAGTTTTCTATGGCTAAAAGCAGGATCTATGATGTTGTTTTTGAGCACAGGTATGTTGACGCTGTGTTGTCGAGCAGCCAAATTATGTCAATGAGCCCTGTAGTGCACCCTTTCGATGATGCCAATGGAAATATCTTCACTGGCGAGCCGCTTTCGTCAATAGACAGCTTTATTGGGGTTGAAATTGGAGAAGACGGCATACCCAAAACATACAAAAGGAAGATGTCCAACGCCATCTGTACGGCTTACAGCTCAAGCTCAGGCAGGGGAGCCAGCGGTCTTGGATTATATTGCGGAACTGTCGCAGTTAATCCAAATGTGATTCCCTATGGCACAAGGCTGTTTATCCGCTCTTCTGACGGCAAATTTGTTTATGGCTTTGCGATAGCTACGGACTGCGGGACCGCCATGCTTGAAGGCAGGGTAGACATCGACTTGTACTTTGAGACCAACAAAGAATGCAACAGCTTTGGCCGCAGGCAGCTGGATGTGTATATTTTTGATTAACCAACTTGTGTGCCAATACTGGTTTGCGATCTAGCTGAATATGGCCGCTTCCGACGTACTAATGCTTAGGTATTAAGCTTGCTGTACACTGCCAAAGGGTGAGCCTGGAATATTGTGGCAAAGCAGCATAGTTTTGTTTTGGCGGGCGTAATAACTCCGTAGCAACTATTATGCCCACCCTCAACTTCCGCAATAGCTAACACCAAACAGCTAAATCGTTACATATCCCAATTTAGGTATTTCTTTAGCATTTTAGTCCATCCTATATTTAGTCAGTTATTTTCATTGAGCTTCTTAAACTTGCTTAATTAACAGCAAAGTTCATTGAAAAAAGGCTCCAACCAACCCAGTTGTCAAGGGGTTGTTATGTCAGTCCCAAATAGCATGAAATTACCCATAATTTTCAAAAAACGCTTTAAAAGAGCGTTTTTTTTTGAAACCTTACTAATAAGTGTAATAATATACGCATAAATAAACCTATATGGAGGTTTTCCATGCCTTTCCCTGACCGGGTAGAAAAACACAAGAAACAAGGTTTCGATATCAAAAAAAAATCAATGGCTATTATTATATGTACCAACGCAAGTCGAGGTGGGACAAAGAAAAGAAAAAACAGTGAAAGTGACTGGGGATTATGTTGGGAAAGTCACACCTGAAGGTATTGTGCCGCTAAAAACAAAGCAGCTGTTAGACAAGCCGTTCTATTCGCTGGAGCTAGGCGCAAGTGCCTTCATCATGTCGGAGGCGGCTGGATTGCTGGCATCGCTAAAGAAGCATTTTACAGAGGCTGACACCGAGGCCATCTGGGCTATTTCGATGCTGCGGCTGGTATTTGAATGCCCTTTCAGTGACATCGAGGACAAGTATTTGTCTTCAATAATGTCGAAGATGCTTCCAGGTCTGGAGCTGTCCAAAAAATCCATCAAATCGCTAATCGACAAGGTTGGCGCGGACAGGGGTGCATGCGCCGCTTTTATGAGGGACGAGATGGGTCCAGCCCCTTCTTACATTGTTGACGATAACCGGGCCGGGTGCGGTTCGGGCTGGGTATTCCGGGCTCTGCCCGGGCACTCGACAAATGGCAAGCTCCTCCCGCAGCCGGATTCAGTCATGTCTTACGGGCAGAGATGGTATTTTGAGAAATTCAAGGGCGGGGAATGGCGCAAGCTTAAAACCGCAGATAATTATTTCACTCTGGAAGGATATTTGCTCAATGGCTATGACAGGAGTTTTTTCCCAATTGATACTTTTTTTTCATGGAATCCTTTTAGGGGAGGCTTGTGCCGCATAACCGCATACCACCCATTGAGGGTAGCGCCTGATGCTGGC
This sequence comes from Eubacteriaceae bacterium, assembly GCA_009782875.1. Taxonomy (GTDB): domain Bacteria; phylum Bacillota; class Clostridia; order Eubacteriales; family Anaerofustaceae; genus WRIE01. Next base: position 12,876 of record WRIE01000041.1, read on the forward strand.
AATCTAGTTTAGGACGGGGGCATGTAGACTATCCGCAGTTCCATCTTGAATTTACCGTCTCAAGGACTGCCTCGCTAGAAAGGTAGCCAGCCCGGAAGCACTTGGAATGTGGCAGCTCCCGGAAATTGGAATCTGGCAATGGTATACCCCGCAGGATTGCGCCATGATGTATAGGGGCGCTGGCATGCGTGTTGTGTCGATTTAGCCAGGGCAAAAAAAATATTTGCTGAGCCGGCAGTAGCTATAGAAAGCCATATTTGGGCCATGCCAGGCGGCTTTATGGTAGGCGGCGAAAACTCGCTGTATTGTTTTGTCGATGGCAATGGCAACTTATGCCGTGAGCCTGGGCATGATTTGAACAAATGTATAGTCGCCAAAATGTTGCCGCAAAGCGGGCTGCAAGAGGCAATGCGCATATCCCATTTTTTCGGTTGCAGCGCTGCTTGCCATTCCAGTATTCAGGTTGTATTGATTAGCAGCTTATTTTGTGCAATAATATGCTAAAAGTGGAATTCAGATCTTTCAAGCAATTCCATTGTAGAATGAAATAAATAATTGGCAAAGTGAAGTATTTATCTGATGAATCTCAAACTGCCGAAAATCAGTGTTAGCGGCATAATAAATATTGACACAAAGGACCCTAACAACAGTTTTTTAGTCCAAGAATGCTTTTTTTGGCTAATGACATCTGCGCTTGGCTGCGATTCAAGCATTACAGGCATCACAGGAGATTTTATTGCTAACAACAGCAAATCCATCACAATGATACAGAAGCTGGGATACTTCCTGTGCAAACGTCCGTATGGGTATGAACTTTTTGGCGAGCCATGTTTAAGCGCCAGTATCAACGCTGATGAAACAAAGGACCTGTTGCCGATGATAGCAGTGCTTTGCGCCTCAACTTCAATAGAAGCCGAATTTGAGTTTTCCAAAGCAGGGATGTATGATTTTATGTCGAGTATAAACACTATGATGATTTCCCTGGGGATAAATACAGCACTACTCGCAAACAAACTGCTTATCAAGACAGACTCTGTGATCTCAGGGGGGGTAGTGGACACTATTGATGATGCGAGGCTGGTTTTTGGATGCGCCTTGGCGAGCATAGTGTCGTCCCAAGATATAATGGTAATGAATATCAACTCTTTTGAAAGGCTGCATCCACGTTTTTGGAACAAACTCAATTCAAGCTCAGCCTTCAGGTTTGGCTGAGCAGGCATGGAAGCAAACCAGAATAAACACAAAAAACAGCGCTCTTTGGTTCAGAGCGCTTCTTTTTGTGAGCCATAAAAAGGATCTTAACTCACCCAAGCCCTTTCGATCACAATAGGATCAAAAGGCTTGTCGTTAGCGTCTTTTTGGGTAGAAGCGATACGGTCCACCACGTCGATGCCACTTACAACCACTCCAAAAGCTGCATAGTTTCCATCGAGGAAAGTAGAGTCTTTATGGACTATAAAAAACTGCGAGCTTGCCCCGTCAAAATCATTGCTTCTGGCCATTGAAACCACCCCTCGGGTGTGGCTTACAGGATTGTCAAAGCCGTTTGCTGAAAATTCGCCTTTGATTTGGTTGTCAGCTCCGCCAACGCCTGTTCCGTATGGGCAGCCCCCCTGTATCATGAACCCGTTTATAACACGGTGGAATGTCAGCCCGTTGTAAAATCCCGAATTCGCCAAATCTTCAAAATTGTTTGCTGTGACTGGGACCTCTTTGGTGAATGTCACGATTTTGATTGTTCCCATGCCCCTGATTGTTAAGTTCACCATTAGTGCAAGTACCTCCGAATTTCTATCTTATGCCTTTATAATTTAGCATGCTTTGCATGTATTTTCTATTGTTTTTTTAGCAATTTAATTCTTCATTGACCAGTTTGCTTAAATATGATATTTGTCCTATAAAACCCCAATGCTAGATATGTATGCTCACAGAGCTTCCAGAAGCGCTTTTCTCCACAATGATCTTTTTATCAATGCGTTCTGAAAGCAAATCCACGTGGGAAATCACACCAACTAGCCTGTCAGCGTCAGCAAGGGACTCAAGGGTAGCCAACGCCTGCTCCAAGGATTGCGTGTCTAAAGTGCCAAAACCTTCATCGATAAACACACATCCAATCTCCACCCCCCCAGCCCAGCTTTGGATTACATCCGACATGCCCAAGGCCAAGGACAAGGATGCCTTGAACGCTTCTCCTCCCGACAATGACTTTACAGTTCTGGATTTGCCTGTATAGTAGTCGTAAACAAACAGCTCCAAGCTAGAGCCCTTCCTCAAGTTCGTTGCGTCCTCATCCCGCTCTAGCTCAAAACGCCCGTCTGTCATGTCTGCCAAGTGGCGGTTTGCCGATTCCAGCATCATATCGAAATAGACTGATTGGACATACTGCTCAAAACTGACCTTGCGTTTGCCGGTAAGCTCCCCGTTAGCGGTTTTTGACATCTCGCTAGCAACTGCCAGATCATATTCGGCAAGCTTGAGGCGCTGGGTTGCCTCTGTGAGGGCTTCGATAGCCTGTTTTGCTGTGGCAATTCTCAGATTTGTTGTTTGGATAGCCTCAGTGATGGCGTCTTTAGCGGCTGCCAAGGCAACCCTCTCTGCATTTATGCCGTCAAGCGCGCCTCTTTGCTTGCCTGACAGCGCCTTGCCCAGCCTTGCAAGATCAGACTCGTTTGCGATAGCCTCCTGCTTGTAGTTGTCGATATATGCCCTTATTTCTTCCTCGCGGCTAATAAACTCTTTAGCGTGTAAAAATTCCTCCAAGCCTTCGAAGCCTGCCCCTGCCAAACTTTCATCAAATCGGCCTTGGACAGTTTTTTCAGCAGCCAAGCGCCTATCCCTGTTTGCTTTGGCCTCCTCTAATAAAGCGTTTGTCCTCTCAAGCCCAATTCGAGCTGAGTTGTAGTTTGCTTCGGCTTCTGTGATGGATTTTTCGATTGCCTTCATCTCAACTTTTGCCTTTTTAGCCTCTTTTTTAGCAATAGCTTCGTTTTGATAAAGCAATCCTTCCGACAAAGCGGCAATCGATGCTTGTTGCCTGTGGGCATTGCCAAATGTGGAAACCAGCTCTTCTTGTGTGTTGCGCTCCATTTCCCGGGCTTTGGCAGCTTCCTCTTTTGCTTGTATGGCAGCCCTTTCAAGGGCTGGCGCCTCATCAACGTGTTTTTTCAGCTGGGAAGCCTCGGCTTTTGAAGCCTTCAAAGAACCAGTCGCGTCTTTTGCCATTGCAGCTACAGATGCTGCAAGAGAATTGTACCCTACAGCGCGGCTTGAGCCATCAAACTCCTTTAAATCGAAAATAGGGGAGGCAAGCTCCAAGCAATGGGAATGGGTAATTTCAAGCTTGCTTTCAGATGACGCCACAACAGCCCCAGCTTCTTCAAGGCGCTTGGCAGCTTTGCTAGTTTTGGTTTTAGCCCCCTCCAGCTCCTTGGCGTTTGCAGCCCCCTCAGGCAAGCCAGCCTTTTTCGGGTGGGAGCGGGATCCGCAAACGGGGCAAGGCTCGCCTCCAACAAGGTCTTGGGCCATGAAGCCCGCTTGGGCGGCAAGGAAACTCGAACTCGTTGCATTCTCTTTTGACAATGCGGCATCCCACGAGGCATATGCCTTTTTGTATTCAGTTTTTGCTTTCTCTGCCTCTTCCAAGGCGTTTTGGGATTCTTTTATCGCTTTTCCCAAAGCAGACAAGGAGTCCACTAATATTTTTTCTTCTTGCTGTTTTGTGGAAACGGCATACAGCCTCTCTTTTGCCCCTTCGATTTCCTTCAGCTTGCCCCTCGCATTTTCTTCAGTTGCTTCCAACGAAGTTATGTAGGATGCTGTTTTTTTGAGGCTGTTGTTCAACACGCCCTGTTTTTCCACAATGGCATCAAGCTGTTTTTTATGTATGGATATCTGGGGATGCTTGGCTGCTTCAGCATCCAAAGCGGCAGCCAACATTGCCAATTCGTCCCTGTGTTGTTGCCTAGCAGCTTTCTTAGAGTTTTCGGCTTTAGATTTTTCAAGTTCTTTGTCCAGTTCGCCAATCTTTCCAGAAAGCTGCCAAACAGCTCCATCACTTTCAGAAAAAGCAGCCTTTGCGCGGTTTAGCTCAGCTTCAACCCCAATTAGGGGAGAGGCTTTGTTTATGAGTTCCATCATCCCTTGATACAAGCCTGCTTGCGCTGCCATTTGATCTAGGCTTTCTTTTCTTTTTAAGGCATTATCATAATCCACAAAAGCTTTTTCATCATTCTCTGCCTGCAAGGCCATCCTAGTGAGCTGCTCAAGCTTCGATTCGGCTGACTTTTGCTCTCTTGCAAGAACAACCCTGTCGGCTTCGCCTTTGGCGCTTTCCTCTTCAAGCTCGGTAACAACCCTGGCAGCGAAGGCTGCGTCCTGCTCTTGGCTACCTTCAATTGGACCAGGATATGCTGCGTTTATGCCCATCTTCGCATGTTCCACTTGCCGTTTGCGCTCCTGCTCTATGCGCCTGAGGGTTTCTTGGAGCTGTTGGTGGTCTTCAGTCATAAAGATGCGCCGAAGGATGGCGGACCGCTCTTTTGAGTCGGAGAGCAGCAGCGCCATGTACTCGTTTTGTGCAATCAAGCTGGTTTGTTTGAACTGCTTTGGGCTGATTGAAAGGATTTCGGCTACTTTGGCATCAACTTCCTTAATTCCGGCAACAGTGCTTCCATCAGGCAGAAATAGCGTAGCTTGGGCAGGCACATTTGTTAGGCCCCCTCTCCTGCTGGCTCTTTTGTACGAGGGGCTGCGCTCTATTTTATATAGCTTCGACTTGTAGTTGAACTCCAACTCGACAAAAGTCCTTTCACCCTGGGGGGCAAAATCGCTTCTCAATGATTCAGTTGTCCTCACAGAGCCGCTCGCTTCCCCAAACAAAGCAAAACAAATAGCGTCAAACACTGTGGTTTTGCCAGATCCGGTTTCACCGCAAATGAGGAACACGCCTCTTTGGCCAAATTGGGCGAAAGGTATGGCGGCTTCTTTGACATATGGTCCGAAAGCCCCCATTCTCATGCTAATAGGTTTCATGCTAAAGACTCCTCTCTATGCATATCCATCGCCTCCATTGCCCTAACCAGCAGATCTTTTTGTTGGGGGCTTAGTTCCCTGTTGTTTTGCATTTCAAAAAATGACGAGAACAAACTTGCAGGATCAGCTTGCATTTGCCCCGGTTGTTTCTGGGCATCTGGGCCAGGGCTGTTTTTTCTGCTAGCCTCGAATGAGATAGAAAGCAGGTTTGGATATATGTCTCTAAGTTGGGACAACGCGTCATGGACCGGCTCATTGTCGGTGAGTGTTGCGCGTATAAAGTCTGTCCTGCCAGAATCCCCATCTCCTGCGGCAATGATGTCCCCCAGCTTTCCCCGCACCTGCCTCACATCCCTTAGAGGGGACAGGGCTACAGCCCTGGTTTCAATTGGCTGCCCTTTTTGGCCGATGTCGGCAACAAGCACGCACTTTTTATGGCGGGCTTCAGAAAAGGAGTATTTTAGCGGAGAGCCTGAATAACAAATATTGCTTTTATAGACGCTCTGTTGGCAATGGAGGTGGCCGAGGGCAGTATATTCGAAGCATTCAAACACTGAGGCATCAACATTGTCGATGCCTCCAATGAAAATAGTTTCTGATTCGCTGCGTATAGGACCGTTGCTCGAATGGGTGACAAATTGGTGGGCAATGATGACATTGCGATCTTCTTGGTTGATATCCCATGATTCCACCAGTCTTTTTGCAGCTTCATGGTGGGTTGAAATTTCTTCAGAAAAATGAGCCCTTGCCAAAGCAGGTTTCACATGCGACATAAGATAAAAGTTCACAGGTCCAAACTCGTCATGGCAAGTGCAAACCAAAGGGTTTCCATCTATTGGGCCGCTGATGTAAATGTTGCTTGCCCTAAGCAGCTTTCCCCCAAAAGCAAGCCTGGTTTGCGAGTCGTGGTTGCCGCTTGAGATAAAAGTGTAAATCCCTGCCTCGGCAAGGCTCGTCAAGAACCAGTCGAGCATAGATATAGCCTCAGTGGACGGTTGGGCTTTGTCATAGACATCCCCTGCAATCAAAACCGCGAAAACGGACTCGTCTTTAGCGATCTGTAAAATTTGGCTAAGGATATGCCATTGGTCCTCAGATAAGCTATGCTCGTGCAGTTTTCTACCAAGGTGCAAGTCTGCGGTATGTAGAATTCTCATATTGATACCTTTTTTAGCGTTTTTTACTTAATAAGACAAATATAACATAAGAATAGCCATCTCAACAAAGAATCGCCAAACGTTAGTGCAGTTTGTATTAACATTATTTTCAAGTTGGTGTTGATTTTCTTTGCCACTCTGCAGTATAATGAATTCTGCGAGCATTCAATAGCATGCGGGTGTAGCTCAATGGCAGAGCACCGGCTTCCCAAGCCGGTTACGAGGGTTCGATTCCCTTCACCCGCTCCATTTTTTTGGCTTAAAAACGTGTTTTCTTTGATGAAAAGTGTCTTTTGACCGCAATTTGACCGCAACTAGGTAATTTTTTTCTAATTAAGAGTGCTCGAAACACTTCAATTAAAGACAGAATTATTACGAAGCTGCACATGAATATATAACTTTCTAGAAATACTTATCATATAATCATGTAGCTGTAGAAATTCAACAATATAACAGTTTAAATTGATAAAATAATGAGATAAAACTGTGCTTTATCTCTTTATTTTTAATTTATCACAATGGCAGTGTCAATTTTTTTTTATCATGGTGCATCACATAGCTCATCTTCCTCAACACCACTTTTTAGCGACGACTCGATATAACTTTGCATCAACATAGCTGATTTTCTACGGGCTTCGTCAGTGTAGTGGCCATACGTATTCATAGTGATTGATATTGACGAATGCCCTAAGTTAGAAGACACTGATTTTATGTCATCACCAGCGAATATCGAAGCCGTCGCGAACGAATGCCTTAGTGAATGGAAATGTAGCCCAGGTTGTCCAATTTCTGCAGCTGCTTTCTTAAATTGCTTGTATAATGCTGGCTGTGTCTTGTGAGAGCCTGTCGCGTCAGTGAATATCAGGTTGTCTGTCTTGTGCCATGCGCTGCCTGCCTTAATAGCCATCTGCTCTAGTTTTTGCATTTGTTTTTCGAGCACACTGAGAACAAATGGCGAAGCTGCTACAATTCGCTTCTTGCTGTTTTTCGTTGGCCCAAACTCATAGTGGACTGCTTTGCCTGGTTCTTTTATCCTAAGCAATTGTCGATACACCGTTATCTCACCCTTCTCAAAATCGATACAATCCCAGCTAAGGGCTATTAGCTCCCCATACACTATAATAAGGCTAAATCCAAATAACCCAGTAAAATCAAGGGTTGAACGGATTTAGCTTTTCTTTTTCCACCATGAAAGTCATATCAAAATGGGGCAGAAATTGCGGTTAAGAAATGGCGATGTGTCATTACAGCTAAAATTTCTGCCCCCAAAGGAGGAAGTGTATGGGCAAGGTTTTAGCGGTCACCAACCGCAAGGGCGGCACAGGAAAGACCATGACGAGTGTAAGTTTAGGGGCATCGCTGGTACGGCAAGGCAAATCAGTCTTGATAGTCGATGCCGACAGTCAGCACTCCGCAACGGTGAGCCTCGGCGTAAACGAGCCGGATAAGCTGGAAGTCACATTAGCTACGGTCATGCAGAACATTATCAAAGAACAGGAGATAGACCCGCTTGATGGAATTATCTCACATAACGAAGGTATCTCGCTTATGCCCTCAAACAATGGGCTTGCTGGGATGGAAATCGTCCTTGCCCCAATCATTGGGCGGGAAACGGTACTTAGGCGGTATATAGACAAGGTTCGCAGCCATTTCGACTATATATTGCTTGATACCGCTCCCACCCTCGACCTATTAGCGGTAAATTCGCTCGCCGCCGCAGACAGCGTAATAATCCCTGTCGCTCCCAAGTTTTTGGACGCAAAGGGGTTAGAACTCTTGCTCAAAAGCATAGCACAGACACGGCAGTATATAAACCCGCACCTTGAAATCGGCGGGATATTGTTGACGATGGTGGACAAGCGGGCGAACATAACCAAAGATATTATCGAAATGATACGTCACGCTTACGGCGAAAGCATCAGCATTTTCAAAGAGGCAATCCCCCATTCAGTCCGTGCGGTGGAAACATCGGCTATAGGCAAGAGCATTTTCGAGCATGACCCCAACGGCAAAGTGGCGATGGCATATGCCTCGCTTGCAAGGGAGGTGCTTGCAAGTGCCTAAGACAAAACAAATCGGCAATCTCGCCCTTGCCGGGTATAATGAATTATTCGCAAGCACGGTTGAACCAGCAGCAGAACCAACGGCAGTTACCGACATTCATGGCGAACTCGTTGTAGAAATACCGCTTACGGAACTCTACCCGCCCGAATTTCACCCATTTCATGTGAATGACGATGACGCGATGGACAGGCTGGCGGCTAACATCAAGCAATACGGCGTGAGAGAGCCGGGACTTGCCCGACCAAGAGAGGATGGCGGGTACGAACTAATCGCCGGAAACCGCCGGAAAAGAGCCTGTGAACGGAACGAAATGCCGACAATGCCTGTCATCATAAGGGAAATGGACGATGATGAAGCCACAATCGCAATGGTGGATTCCAACCTCGAACAGCGAGAAACCCTGTTGTACAGTGAAAAGGCTTGGGCATACAAGGTAAAGATGGAGGCGCTAAACCATAGCGGCATAAAAGGCAATAAACACTCTTTTGAAATCTTGGTTGAGCAGACAGGCGAAAGCAAAAACCAAATTTTCCGCTTGATACGCCTTACGGAGTTAGTCTATGGCTTACTGGACATGGTGGACACCAAGAAAATCGCTTTTAACCCTGCCGTAGAATTATCTTACCTCTCCCAAGTGGAACAGATGGCGGTCATATCCTCTTTGGAAAGCCACGGCGTAAAACCCTCGCTATCCCAAGCGGCACGGCTTAAAAAAATGAAACAGGATGGCGAACTGACGGTAGATATGATTGATGAAATCATATCCGAGTGTAAAAAGTCCAATGAGGATAAAGAGGAAAAGGAAATCAAGCGTTTCCGTCACTTCTTCCCCAAAGGGTATTCCGTCCAACAGATTGAGGATGTAATTTATAGCCTGCTCACGGACTGGCAAGCACGAGAGGGGGCATCGGCGTAAACAGTAAAACATCATTGATATTTGGTTGTGACAAAGGGCATGGTTACTGACACCATGCCTTTTGCAATGCCCAAAAACAAAAAACTGAATAGCGACACCTTTTCCCAAATCGGGAAAAGCATAAAGGCTCAGTTGATTTTCTTCATTTTCAATCGGGTCTTTTTTTGTTTCCGCTGAGAAAGGAGGTTTTTATGCCAAGACGAAACAAACGCAAAACGGCGGCAAGCGAGCCGCACAGACACGCACCGACTCCCTATGACAAAGGATATAAGCCGAAATGCGGCGGTTGTGCATTTGCGGGGATAGGCTCTGACTGCCTCACAAGTGATGGCAAGTGCTTGAAATTGCCGCCATCGACCGTAAGGGAGGTAGGCGATGCCGAAGCTGACAGAAGAACAAATAAGCCATGCGCGGAGCGTTGACCTTTTAAGCTATCTGCAAGCCCACGAGCCAAACAGCGTCCGTAAAAGCAAAGGAAACGCTGACGAGTATTACATGGTTGAACATGATAGCTTGAAGATGTCTAACGGCAAGTGGTTCAGGCACTCCACCCAGCAGGGCGGGTATTCCGCTCTTGACTTCCTTATCAAAGTGCGGGGCGTTCATTTCATTGATGCCGTTCAATCGCTAACAGGCGGTTATGTCCTTACGGATTTCAAAGCAGCCCCAATGCTGCCGCCGCCGCAAAAGTCAAAGACTTTTACGTTACCCAAGCCCAACAGGAACAACGACAAAGCAATAGCGTATCTCCGTGGGCGTGGCATCAGCAAGGATGCAATCTATCGCTGTATCAAGTTGGGTCTGCTCTTTGAGAGCGACAAGCACCGTTGCGTGTTTGTCGGCAAAGACGAGGACGGTAAAGCCCGATTTGCTTGTGAGCGAGGCATTACGGATGATTTGAAAAAGGACGTTTACGGCAGTAGCAAGCAATATGGATTTGTCATACCGCCGAAAGAACCAAACGGAAACGGTAGTACCGCTCTTGCCCTGTTTGAAAGCCCTGTTGACGCAATGGCTTACGCCTCTATCCAAGACTTAGGGCAAACAGGATGGGATGGATACAAGTTATCCCTCGGCGGCGTTTCATCGGCTGCACTACATGGTTTTTTGGAACGCAACCCGCAAATAACAAGCATCCGTCTGTGCCTTGACAACGACAATGCGGGGCATGATGCCAACGACCGAATAACCAAAGAACTTTTGGGCGATAAGCGGTACTCACACATTAGAATTGAAACCGCTCCCCCGCCCATCGGCAAGGACTATGCTGACACGGTGTTGGCGATTAAACAAAACTTTATAAGCAAGTCAACCATTGACCGCCCGAAAGAGGCGGCATTTTAATTTAAGGGAGGAATCTTATGCAAAATACAATGCAAGTATTTGAGAACCACGAGTTTGGGCAGTTGGGTGTGATGATGATTGATGGAAAACCCCATTTCCCCGCTTCTGAATGTGCGAAGATTTTAGGTTATACCAACACAAAAGCCGCAATTATACGGCATTGTAGGTGGGTACTGAAACGTGACCTACCTCATCCGCAAAGCCCCAACAAGACTTTGGAAGTAAACTTGATTCCCGAAGGTGATTTATACCGCCTTATCGTCCGCTCCAAGCTGCCCGAAGCGGAGCGTTTTGAAAGCTGGGTCTTTGACGAGGTATTGCCCGTAATCCGCAGTCATGGGGCATTTATCAGCGAAGAAGTCTTGCGCCGTATGCAAGAGGACAGCGAGTACGCCGCCGAACTGCTCCGCAACCTTACCGCCGAACAAAAACGGAACACCGCCCTTGTATGCCGTGTGGCACAGCTTACGCCCAAAGCGCATTATCACGACATCATCTTGCAATGTCCCGATGCCGTGCAAGTTTCCATCATCGCCAAAGACTACGGCATGAGCGCCGTTGCTTTCAACAAGTTGTTGCACCGCCTACGCGTTCAATTCCGTATCGGTAAAACGTGGCTTCTTTACCAAGAGCATCAGGGCTTCGGCTACACCGTAACCAACACCTACACCAAAAACGGCGTTACCAGCTTTATACACACTTGCTGGACACCAAAAGGGCGTTACTGGCTCTATGAACTGCTCAAATCCAACGGCTTCTTGCCGGAGGTTGAACAAGCGGGGCAAATGAGCCTTGACGAAATAAGCGCGTGAGCCGGGGCTGACCCTCGGCTTTCTGCGTTACGAAAGGATGTGATTCAATATTGTAGATAACGACCAAATCAACGAGAAGAATATTTGCCTCGTTATCAAAGGCGGCAAGCTGACAGGAGAAACCCTTGCCAAAGCCATGAAACTGTTTTTGGAACTCAGCAAGAAAGCCCATAAAAAACTGTCTACTCCCGAAAACTACGATGGCAAGGGCAAGCAGACCGTGAAACACCTTGTCGGGCAAGGCCACGGCGTTACAAATATCGAAATCAGCGACAAAAACATCAAGGATTTTGAAAGCACCGCCCGAAAGTACGGCGTTGACTTCGCCGTTGTTAAGGACAACACCGAGCAGCCCTCAAAACACTTAATCTTTTTCAAGGCACGAGATACGGATGCTATCGCCGCCGCTTTTAAGGAATATTCCGCAAAGCAAATGGCGAAAATGACCGAGAAGCCCTCTTTGCTTGGCATGATGCGTGACCTTATGGAAAAGGTGAAAAATCAAGTGCTTGACCAAACCAAGCATAAAGACAGGGGGCGAGATTTATAGACGCGGCTAAAATCAAAAAGCTGTTGCTTACGAATATGCCGTATGTGATTATCTTTATAATCGCATTGACGGTTATCCCGACCCTGCCCCTTGATGCCCTGCCTTTTGAAATCCCTGTGCCGGACTTAGTGCTGGCTCTCGCCGTTGCCGTAATCATCCGTGTAGTGGTTTACTTTCGAGGCAAAAACGCTAAGAAGTACCGCAAGGATGTAGAATACGGCTCTGCGCGATGGGGAACGGAAAAAGACATCAAACCCTATATCGACCCGAATCCCAAGAACAACATTATTCTCACACAAACGGAAAGTCTTACCATGAACAGCCGCCCCAAGCCTGTGAAATACGCTCGCAACAAGAACGTGCTTGTAATCGGAGGCAGCGGCAGCGGCAAAACTCGCTTTTTCGTGAAGCCCAATCTCATGCAATGCGAATCGGATGATTTTCCTGTGTCCTTTATTTGTACCGACCCAAAGGGAACAATCCTCCAAGAAGTGGGAACTCTCTTGAAAAAGCGTGGCTATCGCATCAAGGTAATCAACACCATCGACTTCAAAAAGTCCATGCGTTACAACCCTTTCGTCTATATACGGAGCGAGAAGGACATTCTCAAATTCGTGACGGCTCTTATACAAAACACGAAGGGCGAAGGCAAGTCCGGCGATGATTTTTGGGTCAAAGCGGAGCAGCTTTTGTACCAAGCCCTCATCGGTTATATATGGTACGAAGCCCCGCCGCATGAGCAAAACATGAACAGCCTCGTTGAGATGATTAACAAAATGGAAGTGCGTGAGGACAACGAGCAGTTTAAGAACTCCATTGATTATCTCTTTGACGCGTTGGAGGAACGAGCGCCCCAACACTTCGCCCTGCGCCAATACAAGAAGTACAAATTGGCAGCGGGCAAAACCGCGAAAAGCATACTCATTTCATGCGGTGCGAGGCTTGCTCCCTTTGACATTGCTGAAGTCCGTGACTTGATGAGCGAGGACGAACTGGAACTCGATAACCTCGGAGGATACAAGAAAGCAAATCCTGATACCGGGGAAGATGAAATCGTAAAGCAAAAAAACGCCTTGTTTGTCATTATCTCTGACACAGACAGCAGTTTCAACTTCATCGTGGCACTGCTCTACAGCCAGCTTTTCAACCTCCTCTGTGACCGTGCCGACAACGACTTTGGCGGCCGACTGCCTGTGCATTGCCGTTTCTTGCTGGACGAGTTTGCGAACATCGGGCTTATCCCCAACTTTGAAAAACTCATTGCCACAATCCGAAGCCGCGAAATATCGGCTTGCGTCATTTTACAGGCGCAGAGCCAGTTAAAGGCGATTTACAAGGACAACATGGACACCATCATCGGCAATATGGACACCACCCTATTCCTCGGCGGCAAGGAAAAGACCACGCTTGAGGAAATCAGTAAGATGCTCGGAAAAGAAACCATTGATATGTACAACACGTCCGTAACCAAAGGGAATCAAGAATCCCACGGTCAAAACTTTCAGAAACTGGGAAAAGATTTACTTTCTGTGGATGAAATAGCGGTCATGGACGGGGAGCGTTGCATACTCCAAGTACGGGGTGAACGCCCCTTTTTATCAAGGAAGTACAACATCGAAAAGCACCCGAACTACCGCTATCTCGCTGATTCCAATCCCAAGCACACCTTTAACATTGAGGATTATCTGTCCTCACGGCTAAAACTAAGGAAGGATGATGTCTATGTTGTAGCGGAAATTGACATGACGGCAGAAGCCGCAGTTTAACAGGCACTTCTCGGCTCTGAGAGCCATTTACAACTGAATATCGGATAAACCCGCTTACAGAAATCGGGCTTTCCACCATGACCGCCATTCGGTAGCAACGAGAACCATTTACCGAATGGCGGTTTTTTTATTGTCCAGCGCAGGGCTTTCACGAGCCTTGTTTTTTTATATCCCACCAAAACAAAAAAACTAAAGGAGGCTTTTTGAATGGCATTTTTCGACAGCGCAGTAGATGTACTGCAAACATTGGTAATCGCTCTTGGAGCGGGTCTTGGTATTTGGGGCGTTATCAACCTCTTGGAAGGTTACGGTAACGACAATCCGGGCGCAAAATCTCAGGGTATGAAACAGTTAATGGCTGGCGGCGGCGTCGCGCTTATCGGCCTTTTGCTCGTACCCCAGCTTACAGGGCTTTTTGGTTAAGAGAGGTTTCTGAATAATTGGACTGGCTATTCGACGGCATTAGCGAGTGGATTAGACAGTTTCTCATTGACGGAATCATGGCAAGTTTCGCAAGCATATTTGGCTATGTGAACGACCAAGTGGCCGATATATCGGTTCAAGTAGGTCAGACCCCGGCGGGCTGGAACGCCGGGGTCTTTGCTATGGTTAGGAATCTGTCTGAAACAGTCGTTCTTCCCATTGCGGGAATGATACTGACCTTCGTGCTGTGTTACGAGCTGATACAGCTAATCATTGAAAAAAATAATCTGCAAGACTTCGACACCTTCAACATCTTCAAGTGGATTTTCAAAACATTCATCGCCGTGTACATCCTCACCAACACGTTCAACATCGTCATGGCTGTATTTGATATGGCTCAACAAGTGATAAACGCAAGCGCAGGCCTTATCACAGGCAACACAGACCTCGGTAGCCCCGAAATGATGACGGCGTTGGAAACAACGATGGAGAGCATGGGCATCGGCGAACTTATGGGCGTATGGCTTCAAATCCAACTTGTCGGGTTTGCCATGTTCATCATGTCCATCATCATTTTTATCGTAGTAATCGGGCGTATGTTGGAAATCTATCTGACGGTTTCCGTTGCGCCAATACCGCTTTCAACGATGGTAAACCGCGAATGGTCAGGCGTAGGCAACAACTACCTCAAAGCCCTGCTTGCCGTTGCCTTTCAAGGTTTCCTCATCATGGTGTGCGTTGCGATTTACGCCGTATTGGTCGGCAGTATCGCTGATGCCGCCAATATCCACGCAGCCATATGGACGGTGGTTGGCTACACCACCCTGCTTTGCTTCATGCTCCTAAAATCCGGCGGGCTGGCGAAGTCTATCTTCTCAGCAAGTTAGGACACACCCAATAAATCAAGAAAGGATGATTTTTTGAATACGAAAAAAACTACGTTTGAATACTCCGCGCTTGAACTGCTCAAACAACGAGTTGCGGGAAATTACGCAAACTTCAAGGCTGATGTGCTGACGATGGATGATGAATCCATCTACGACATGGCGCACAGGATAGCCGTGGTCAAAGACGCCTACGAACAAATAACAGGCGATGGCATGGACTATATGGACGAGGGCGAAGTCGAGTTTCTGCTCAAATTTTATGACCCGCTTGAAATGGTAGCGGATTATATGGAGCAGAGCATGAGTAGCGAATACCCTGTCGATATTGACGAGGCATTTTGCGAACTCCTGAACGATGACAACGCCGGAGAGAAATACCTCACCATGCGCTTTGCCGAAAAGTTGACGGACAAATACGGCGAGGATATGGGCATCGAAATCGCCTTGCTCCAAGAAACCATCGAGGCTGGTGACCGCTATGTGCGGTTGATGAAACTGACCGACCTCTACGACCATGAAGCCTACCCGCATCACGATATACCCCTCAAGCCGTATGGTTCTGTACTGGACTTTGACGATGACGGTTTTAACGTATATGAGGAGGATGACGAGGAGGGCTGTTTCTGAATCGTCCTCTCCGCATTGTTTCCCTCTTTGACGGCATATCCTGTGGGCGCGTGGCACTTGAACGCGCGGGGTATGCCGTTTCATCGTATGAGGCATATGAAACAGACAAGTACGCAAGGGCTGTCAGCAGATACAACTATCCCGCTATCGTACAGCATGGCGATGTCATGGATGCCGATTTTCGGCGATTCGCTGATTATGACCTTGTGATGGGCGGCTCTCCCTGCACCTTTTGGAGCATCGCCAAAACCAACCGTGAAATAGACAAAGACGGCATGGGCTGGAAACTGTTCATGCGTTTCGTAGAGGCGGTATGGCAGATACAACCCCGGTATTTCCTGTACGAAAACGTAGCGTCAATGCCGAGCAGCATCAAGGAATATATTTCAGATGAATTGGGCTGTGAACCTATCCTTGTGAACTCCGCTCTTGTATCGGCTCAACAACGAAAACGGCTCTACTGGACAAACATCGAGGGCATTACCCAACCCAGCGACAAAGGGATTCTGCTCAAAGACATTCTTGACAGCGGCATCCCTTACCAAGACAAGAGCCATTGCATTACTGCCACCTATCAAGGCGCGGACTTCCGAAGCAGTATCAAAAAGAAAAAACGGACGATGATAGCAGAACCAATCGCTCTCGCAGACAAATCACAAACCATACTGGCAACGCTGTACAAAGAGAACGCCCTGTCAATGGTAAAACGCCAAAAGACGGGGCTTTTTGTTGCCACCGAAGTCGGTACGGAGGATTTAGGCGCTGCTCTGCGCACTCGCGCTGACGAAAACGGCAGTTTTAAGCGGCTTGAAGTCCGTGAGGACGGCAAGCTGAACGCCCTTACCACGGTACAGACCGATTCTGTAATCTGTTCCCCTGTCCGTGTCGGCATTATCGGCACAGGCGGTCAAGGCAACAGAGTTTACAGCGTTCACGGCAAGACCATATCCCTGTGCGCCAACGGCGGCGGCAGGGGCGCGAAAACAGGGCTATATAAAATCAACCTCCCCGATGGGGATTACACCGTCAGAAAGCTAACGCCTATCGAGGCTGAACGATGCCAAACGCTTACTGACAACTATACCGCTTACGGCGTTGATGATAACGGAAACACCATAAACATCAGCAATACTCAGCGTTACAAAGTAGTCGGCAACGGTTGGACGGTGGACGTTATCGCCCATATTTTAAGCCACATTACAGGGGGTGATGAATAGTGGCATATGTGCAAATCCCGAAAGACCTCACCAAAGTAAAGACCAAACTCATGCTTGGGCTGACCAAAAGGCAGATAGTGTGTTTCGGCACAGCGGCGGCTATCGGCGTTCCTGTGTTCTTTCTCACAAAGGACGCTCTCGGCAACTCCGCTGCCGTACTGCTGATGATGGGGCTGATGCTCCCCGCTTTCTTCATGGCAATGTACGAGCGTGACGGACAGCCCGCCGAAAGAATCCTGTTCAACATCATTCGGTGCAGTTGGTTCTTCCCGCCCAAGCGTCCCTATAAAACCGAAAACTTCTATTCCATCATTGAAAAGGAGGGTCAGATTTTTGAATGTAGCAAACAA
>WRIE01000042.1 GCA_009782875.1 Eubacteriaceae bacterium
GTTCTGTGTAGTTTTTTTTGCCCCATTTTCGATAATGGCAGTAAACATCCCTCCCATTTCGGAAAGTCGTGGGGCAATGCCCTCCATCTGCACCCTTCGCGCAAAACATAAAGTATTGCGCAAAAAATATCATAAAGGTCATATGTGTATGGCCTCGTTGATTTGGCGGCTGACTCTAAAAAGGGCTTGATAATCCCGAATTGGTCTCTAGTTATATCGCTTGGATATTTATTTCTCATATAACGCCTTTTAGCGTTATTATACCATTTATCGACATTTATGGACATATTAAACAGCCTCTTATACTTTTAGGATTGCCTTAGCCAAGACAAAGTACACCACTAAAGCACCACAATCAACGATGTTGGTCAAAAGAGGCGCGGCTATTATAGCCGGGTCCATTTTCAGCGCCCTTGCCCCGAAAGTGAGCAATGTCCCAGTAATGTTAGACATTACAATAGTCGCCAACACAGCAAGGCTGACAGTCACCGCTACCATAAACCCCTCCCCAAAAATAATGACGCACACATAGGAGGCGATAACTAAGACGATGCCGCATTGCAAGGAGACAAAGAGCTCCTTGGCAAGCACTTTGCCAATGTCAGATGTCTGGATTTCATCCAAAGCCATTCCCCTGATTATCAATGTTGAGCTTTGTGTCCCGGCATTTCCGCCAGTGTTCATCAACATCGGGATAAATGCAACAAGAGCTGGCATAATGGCCAGGCTGTCTTCGAACAGTTTAGTGAGCTGGTCAGTGAGGGTGCCAAAAATCATCAAAAACATCAGCCATGGGATGCGGTTTTTCGAAAGCTGGATGACTCCCGTCTTTAAATAGTCGTTTTCAAAAGGGGTAATAGCCGCCATTTTCTCAAAGTCTTCTGTCGCCTCCTCCTCTTGAATGGTGAAAGCGTCATCATACGTGACAATGCCGACCAAGTGGTCTTCACTATCGACAATGGGGATTGCAAGAAAACCATACTTGCGGAAGATAGCCATCAGCTCTTCCTTGTCATCGTTAGTTCGGGCGAATACGACATTTTGCTCCATAATCTCCCCCACAGTCTTCTCTTGTTCTGAAAGGAGGAGGTCTTTTGCGGAAACTTGCCCCAAGAGCGTCTTGGCGGCATTTGTTATATAGCAGGTATAAATCGTCTCTTTGTCATAGCCTGTGCTCAGTATCTGGGCAAAAGCGCTTGCGACAGTCATTTCGCTCTTTAGCTCTACATACTCGATAGTCATGATGCTGCCTGCCGAGTCTTCGGGATACTTCAAGAATTGGTTGATCAGATTCCGCCTCTCCCTGGTCACATTGGCCAGGACCCGGTTGACGACATCGGCTGGCATTTCTTCGATAAAATCAACAGCATCGTCTAGGAAAAGCTCGTCAATAATGCTGCCGATCTCACTGTCGGCTATTGCTTCGATAATCCCCTGTTGGACATCAGAATCCAAGCAAGCGAAGGTTTCCGCAGCCTTGTTTTTGGAAAGCAGCCTGATAACTTTGACAACTTCGGGCTTGTCCATCTCTTCAAGCTCTTCTGCGATGTGGACAACATTCATTGCGCCAAGCTGTGCTTTCAACTCTGTCCTGTCAGAAACTTGGGCTAGCAGTCCTCTTATTTCATTAGCCATAAAATCCACCTCCCGGCGCTACAAGCCCAGAATCGCCTTCGCTATTGAAAAATAAATAAGGATCGACACGGCATCCACTATCGTTGTGAGGGCGGGCCCTGCCATGACGGCAGGGTCCAAGTTGACCATCTTGCCAACAATAGGCAAAATCGCGCCGGCTGTCTTGGACAAAATGATTGTCACATACAATGACAAGGAAACAGTCAAAGCCAACGGGAAACTATTCCCGAAAGCCATGATCCTAAAGCAGTTGACAACTGCCAGAACGCCTCCGCAAATAAGCGCGACACGCAACTCGATAAAAAAAACTTTCAAAATGTCTGACAGTTTTATCTCTTCCAAAGCAAGGCCGCGGATGACCAATGTTGAGCTTTGGCTGCCCGCATCGCCGCTTGTGTCCATTAGCAGCGGCATAAAAGCGACCAAAGAAGGCATTACAGCCAACATCCCCTCGTGCATAGCGACAATTGAGCCAGTCAAAAAAACTGAAAGGTTGAGTAAAAGAAGCCAAAAAATACGGTTTTTTGACAGCTCAAAAACTGTTGTTTTTAGGTAGGTGTTTTGGGAAGGCTTAAGGGCAGCCATTTTTTCGAAGTCCTCAGTGTCCTCTTCCTCTTGGACAGTCAAGGCATCGTCAAATGTGACCATGCCCACTAGCCGATCTTCGCTGTCGACCACTGGCATAGCCAAATAGCCATATTTTCGGAAACTGTTCATCAGATCCTCTTTGTCATCCGATGTCCGGGCAAAAATGACATTGGGCTCCATGATATCTTTGATAAAGCTGTCATGGTTTGACAAGAATAAAGTCCTGGCTGAAACAAAGCCAATCAGCTTTCTTGCGTTGTCAATAACATAGCAGGTATAGACGGTTTCTTTGTTTGGACCTACGCTGCGTATGCGCGCGAAAGCTTCAGCGACTGTCATTTCGTCTTTTAAGTCCACAAATTCGATAGTCATTATACTTCCGGTCGAATCTTCCGGGTATTTTAGAAAGCTGTTTATCATGTCGCGCTTGTCTGGGGCAACATTTGCCAAGACACGCCTCACCACGTTGGCGGGCATCTCTTCGATAAAATCCACAGCATCGTCAAGAAATAGCTCGTCGATAATGCTGCCAATTTCCCGGTCAGTAATCGCTTCAATGATGCTTTGCTGGATAGTAGAATCCAAATATGCAAAGGTGTCGGCTGCTTTGTCCTTCGAGAGCATCCTGAAGACTTTCAGTGTGTCTGATTCTCCCAGTTCTTCCAGTTCTTCAGCAATGTCCACATGGTTCATTTGGTCAAGCTCTTTGCGGAGAACAAAGCGCTCAGCTTCGTTAAGCAATGTTGCAATCTGGTTTGCCATTTTTTGTCTTACCTCCTTTTGATGTAACAGTAAAAGCAAGACATAAACCAAGGGCGCTAAAATGCAGCTCTTGCAAAAGCTTTAGCCTATACATGAGCAGACGTAGCGCCGCTGTCAGTACTTCGACTTAAGGGGTCTATGCCTTGGCTGGAACTAACGTCCACTCTGCCACCTCCATATATTTCTAGTATGCAAAATCAAGTATTTGTTTATTATGACAGCATGTTTGAATTTTCATGCCATTGAATAGTATAATATCTATCTTTTCATCTGTCCACAACCATTTTTTTTAGCAGCTTTGTTTTACTGTCCACTGTGCCTTCGCTTTTAGGTTTGTTGTTGTGGTATAATAAGATAAAAGCAACTTTCTATTATACTATCGTAAATTCGTAAATTATATTTTTTTAGGAGAATTCAAAATAACTAATAAAAAATTCATCAGATATGTAAGCATTGTATTGTCAGCGTTAATGGCAATAAGTGCTTTGCTTTCCTTATTATATTTTTTGTAAATACATAAAAAACGCCCTTGTTTTAGTCTCATTTCGCCCTTGGAGGCTCTCCATGGGCGTTTTTTCCATTTAGAGCCTTGCCCTGCCTTGCAGCAATATTGTAATCTAGACAAGCATCGCATCATAATATTCAATGACAAGATTTTTAGCCTAGATTTTGGCAAACTATTTACGAGGCAGGTGCATTATGCGCATTGCAAAACGAACAATATGGCTGTTGGTTGCTGCGCTATTGATTCTCGCCCCTGTTACGGGTTGTAAAATGCCAGAGCAGACAGTCGAGAGCGAATCGTCATACACATCCTATCAGGATATTCCGGGAGTGACACAAGAGGAAATTGACGCCATCACTGCCCTGCAAAAGCAGGACAGGACATTTTATTATGGCATGCCACTGAGCACTGAAGCTTTCA
The DNA here is from genome assembly GCA_009782875.1 of Eubacteriaceae bacterium. Lineage (GTDB taxonomy): Bacteria > Bacillota > Clostridia > Eubacteriales > Anaerofustaceae > WRIE01. The sequence goes on from WRIE01000042.1 coordinate 3,911, forward strand.
TTATGGGCAATGGCAAAATAGGCGGGTTTGCCTCTTATTTCTGTGAATGGCTTTCAAATATGTTTGACCTCAATATAGTCCCGATCAACTGCGAGCTTGAGATGCTTATTGGCCGATTGGCAGATGGAAGTGTTGATTTTGCTGGATCCCTGGTCGCTACTGACGAGAGAAGGCAAATGTACTACATGACAGATGGAATCGCCCAAAGGTCGTTGCGGTTTTTCAAACTTGCGCACAGCCAGTCTTTGTCGGAAGCCTGGGCCACTCGCACCATTAGAATCGCTGTGCAAAAAGACTCTGCCTCTGGGGAACAGGCTCTTGCATTCCTGGCAGAAGAAGGTATCCAGCCGATCCAGCTATCCAGCAATTACGATGCCATAAAAATGCTCCTATCTGGTGAAATTGACGCTTTTGTCCATTCAAACACGACCGAGGCTGTATTTGAAAGCTACAGCGAGATTGTTATCGAAGATTTCTATCCCCTCACCTTCACCCCAGTGTCGCTGGCTGCCCAACGCAGCGAATTGGCAGCTGTAATATCTGTTGTTCAAAAAGCGCTAGATAACGATCCGTCAAGCCAGCTGTCAAAAATGTATAGCAGGGGCTACCAAGACTACAGGCGGCACAAACTGTATATGCAGCTCACTGAGGACGAGCGCGCCTACATCGCCAACAACTCGCTCATCACAGTGGCAAGCGACCCTTCCAGTTATCCTGCCAGTTTTTTCAATATCTACGACAGGGAATGGCAAGGGGTCACCCACGATATACTTGCCGAGCTAGGGTGGATAACTGGCATTTCATTTGAGGTTGCCAATGGGGAGAACGCGGCTTGGCCGGATATAAAGGCTATGCTTCTAGAGGGAAAGGCCCATATGGCGACTGAAGTTGTCCGCACACCAGAAAACGAGGGGCTATTTATATTGTCCAAAGAAGTTGTCTTGATCAACAACTATGGGCTTATTTCAAAATCTGAGCTCCGCAACATCGCCCTTGACGAAATTCAGCACCTTAGTGTCGCTTTGGTCGCAAATTCTGCTTATGCCCATATGTTTTGCAGCTGGTTTCCAAACCACCACAATACGGTCGAATATGAGACATGGGATGAAGCATTTAAATCCTTGGAAACTGGAGAGGCGGAAATGCTGATGGCTAGCCAGCACCATGTGCTGTACCTGGCCAATTACCTGGAGTTGTCAGGTTACAAGATGAATTTTGTTTTCGACTACGGATCATCATCGACTTTCGGGTTTGCCCCAGGGCAGGATGAGTTGAGCTCAATTATCGACAAAGCGATTTTGCTTGTCGACACAAAGTCGATTATCCAACAATGGACTAACAAAACGTATGATTACCAAAAGAAGCTGGATGAGGCGAACCGGGTATTCTTGATGAATATAATTCTGGCGATTCTCGTCATCGCTGCCCTTTTTATGCTTTTGTCTGTCAGGACAATTAGGCAGGGAAACATACTTGACAAACTTGTCAAAGAAAAGACTGTGGAGCTGCAATCCCAGACGGAAGAAGCCCAAGCGGCAAACAAAGCCAAATCCAACTTTCTTGCAAACATGAGCCACGAGCTGCGCTCCCCTCTCCATGCTGTAATCGGGTTCACTGATTTGCTCCTGCAAGAGGCCCTTCCGGAAAAAACCATAATTGATCTGCAAAAGATATACACATCGGCTGATGTGCTTTTAGGGCTTGTCAACGATATCTTGGATATTTCCAGCATTGAAGCGGGAAAGATGGTATTGGCCCTTACAAACTACAACAGCCCAAGCTTGCTCAATGATATTATTAATTTGAATATTATACGAAAAGGCGAGAAACCGATTGAGTTTGTCGCCGATATTAACCCGCAATTGCCCAACACAATTACTGGAGACGACCTGAGGGTAAAGCAGATTTTCAACAACCTGCTAAGCAACGCATTTAAATACACCATTAGCGGCACAGTCACCCTTACTGTGGATCATACTGCCATTGGAGAGAGCATTTGGCTTGACATCGCTGTTGAGGACACGGGAATCGGGATGAAGCCTGAGGATGTCGCCAAATTATTTTCTGAATACAACCAAGTGAACACAGATGCCAACAGGAATATCGAGGGAACCGGCCTTGGCTTGTCAATAACAAAGAGGCTTGTTGAAGCGATGGAAGGGCAGATATCTGTGGAAAGTGTTTTTGGCGTAGGCTCAGTGTTCAAAGTCAGGATAAAGCAAGGCTTCGTGGATGATGTGCCTATTGGCGAGTCCGTTTCCAGCGACTTGCGAAATTTCAAATTTGTCAGCACAACAAAAGGGCATGTGTCAGAAAGGCTTGAGCACACTGATATGAGCTATGCGAGAGTGTTGGTTGTTGATGATGTGGGGATCAACTTGGAGATTGCCCAACGCCATATTGGCAAATATAAAATAGCAGTGGACACTGCGCTGTCCGGCCTTGAGGCCATAGAGTTGATGGATAAAGGGGAGCAGGATTATGACGCTATATTCATGGACCATATGATGCCGGGGATGGATGGCATCGAGGCTGTCCGCCGCATCAGGGAGCTAGGGACTGAGAAAGCTTTGTCGGTCCCCATAATCGCGCTTACAGCAAACGCTATTGCGGGCAATGAGCAGATGTTTCTGTCAAAAGGCTTCCAAGCCTTTATGTCAAAACCAATCGACTTGCTCCAGCTCGAAGCCATACTTAACGAATGGGTTTTAAGCGAATCTCCAGACAACACAGCCTAAAGCTGCAACCGCCATCATTTGGGATGCCGGTTGCAACTTGCCAGGCGCAGCGGGCTAACTTTTGGGTGGTTTAGCCAAGTTTTTGTAAAATCATCTTCGCGCAATCGATTTGGTTGGGGATGTTGCCCTCATTATCGCGCACACGCCAAATATCGGGAGTGATCTCGTCTACAACGTAGATACGGCCATCTTCGTCGTAGCCAACCTCGATTTTAAAATCGATCAGAGCCAAGTCCAAGCCAGACAGCTCATTTTTTAGCGCCTCCCCTACCCTGACGAGCACATCAAGGGCTTCATCATACTGCCCTGGTGCCAGTATGCCCTTGAGCAGGCAAAGGCGTTCGCTGATAAGGGGATCGCCTTGGTCGTCATCCTTCAAAGTCACCTCCAAATAAGGAGGGTCAAAGGGGATGCCCGCATCCAAATTGAAACGGCGGCATATGCTTCCTGCAGTAAAATACCGGAGCACAAACTCAAGTGGGGGAACCGTCAGCTTGCGCACCTGCATCAAGCCTTCATCTACATTTGCCCCAAGATAATGGTTTGGAATCCCGTTTTTATCCATTACTTCAAAAAAATATTTTGATATTTTTAACCCTGTCTTCCCCTTGCCTTCGACACTTCCGCCAACAGTGTTGGATCCAGGGTCAAACACGCCCTCCGACCCGGTAGCATCGTCTTTGAACAAGAGATAAACATTCCCGTTATCCTCATCTGCCAACACGTTTTTTGTCTTGCCTTCATATAAAACTTTCATAATGCCTCACCTTAGATTGATTTTGCTAGTGCATTTTAGCTTATTATTGCATATTCAATACAGTCTGCCAAGCATATTTCAACTTCAAAAATATGGAGAAACAGCAAAAAAAAAAAAAGACATATGGATTTCCTGCAAGGAGCCTTGATCAAATTGTGACACTTCAGCGTCGCACACATACCGTCGCTTAGCCGAAGGATAGGTTCTCAAGCGCACGGTATGTGAAGCGACGCGAATTGCGCATAATTTGGTGGTGTATGGGGAACGAGCCTCAACTGCGGCGCAACACCGCAGGATAACCGCCAGGAAATCCATACTAAATGTCTGTTGCAGCTATTTTATCGCGAATAGCGCCCTTGCGTCAAGTGTTTTGGCAAGCTTGTTTTGCTTCCATTATTATTTTGTTATACCTTTCGGGGTTGACTGAATGCAGCCATGCGGCCATTCCGGTTATTTCTTCAGCATTAGCCGGCTCCAAACCTATGCTCTTTTGCATATTGGCGTTATGTATAGCGGCGCGCAGCTTTTTAACCCATTCCTTCGGGACTCCAAGCTGCTCATTGTTAATCAGGATGCCTGTGACGCTTTGCCTGCTGTTGCCTCCAAGATAGCGGGTTTTTTTCTTGTTGATTTTAAATCCTTCGCTATAAACAGCTTTGGCAACCTCATAAGCTATTCTTTTTATTTCGCCTGGCTCTCGCCTCTGTTCAAAAGACAAGCTCATATCATCAGCATACCTGCTGTAGGCAAACCCGTGCTTGCCAGCCAGCGCCGCCATTTTCCCGTCGAGCCTTTTGCAGATGATGTTTGTGATCATCGGGCTTGCCGGGGAGCCCTGGGGCAAAATCCGCTCAGATGTTTTGACATATCGCACCTGGTTTTTGACTTCTATCGGCATCCGCTCGCAGTATGTGCATAGCATAGCCAAGATTGAGGATATGTACCCTGAGTAGCCGAGGGAGTTGAAAACCCCCAACACCCTGGGGAATGTGATAGTCGGGAAAAAGTTCTCCAAATCCATATTTATGAGCAGTTTTGGCTGGGGCTTGTGGGCTGACGCATTGGTGAGGACAGATTTGCCCTTAATAAACCCATGGGCAGCTTCAGTTGCCGGGATTTTTTCCAAGATTTGTTCCAAAACCATCTTTTGGGCAAACTTCAGCACAGGTTTTGGTGCGGCAATCTGCCGTTCTCCGCCGCTTTTTTTCGGAATTGAGTAGCGGTTGTAATTGTCTGTAGCCACAACATCCCGGTGGTATGCCAAAAACCGCAACTGTTTGTATTCGATGCCAAGCAAAGCCGCAAGCTCCTTGTCGTCGTTGACTACTGGCAATCCAAGGGAGACCAGCTTCGCCTCGTCGGTTTCTTTGTCTGAGAGCCTGCCCGAATAACCTTTTCCAATAAATACAATATTCTCAGCTTTTGCCTTCATCCAAGCCAGGCAAGCTTGCTCTTTTTGCATTTCCTTTTGCCGCTTGCGTTCTGCGCGCCTGGCAATGGACTCCCTCATAATTTCCTTTGCCACATCTTGGCGGATTTTCTCCAAGTCCCACGTCTCGTCATATTGGTTTCGCAGCTGGCGCAGTTTGTTTTGTATTTCGCTTTTCTCTTGGTAAAGGCTGGCTATCTCGCTTGCAACCTTGTCTGCTTGCGCCATAAGGTTTTTGCGTTTCTCAAAGTCTTCGGGCGTCTCGTTTTTTTGCATCTCATATGGGGTCGGGAGGGATTTTGGCCAAAAGCCATATTCCTGCATTTTTTGCAAGACAAAGTCTTTTCTGCCAACACTGCTGATTTCACGCCTTAGTCTTGCTCTGTTATCTTCCAAAACATTGCCTCCTCAACCTAAAAGCTCGGGCAAGATGTCGTTGATTTTGTATTCTATACCCTGTTGCAGATCATAACGTGTGAATTTCGCCGAAGCCAGGTATAAGGCTATGATATGGGGGCATGGGGCGGATATGTTCCTCTGGCCTTTGTTGAACTCCCTGCATTGGCACTTTACTGCGCTGATTTGGCCGTCCATATCGATCTCGATTTCTGTTTGGATAGTTCTCCCGGATTCTTGGTATCTGTTGGTGAATAGATATTCCCTCGTTGGTTTCATGCAAGCCTGCCAATCCTCAAGACTCTTGCCCATCAGCTCTGCGACGGCTAGCTCTGCCGGGGTGGTTTCATACAAATGCGGGGGCAGCGGCTCGCTCATCAGCTTCCTGAATCGCAAGACATTGTTTGCCGCGTCGAAATACCCCTCCCCTCTTTTCAGGACTGCTCCGATCCCGGAAGTGACCTCGCTTTTTTTCTTGCCCCCAATCAAGCTGTGTATTGAGGAAACATCAATTTTGCGCCTCTCTTTTAATAGGCTGTAGACTTCTTCATATGCGCCGTCTCCGATGAATCCGCTCATCAAGTTGAATGCTGTCCCTTTCACCCAGTCATTTGCTGACCAGGAGGAAAACCCGATAGTCATCGTGATATTGCCTAAATCGGCAATGATGAACTGGGGCATGCCAAAACCTAAGAACTTTACTTGGAACGATTTTGCCAAGGGGATGAGTTTTTCTGCCACAAGCCAGCGTTGGCGGCCCCATATTTTTTCTTCCCTTTGGTTTTCTCCCGTGTACTCAGCTTTCAACTCGAGGACAGCGCCATATGGCTCGAAAACAATTCTTGCAGGTTTGCCTTTTTCAAGCGCCCACTTCATGTAGCGCGGGCTTGTTTGGGTGTTGTGGCGGCGTAAAAACGCGCAAATATCATACATGTCCACTGGGGACAAATCTATAGTCGCTCCGTCCATGCTTGCTGCCGACGAAACTTGGGTGAACCCTTTAACCCAGCTTTCAGGCAAGTCGATCTTCTTTTCAATATACCCAGGGGCCATGCCTGTGTCCACAGCAAAACCAAGAGGGTTGACAGACAACTGGACTTGGGAGTAAGTCCTGAAACGCTCAATTTCGGTCGCTAATTTTGCTGAAAAATCGATATTCGTAGTGCCAAGCCCAGGTTCTTGGAGCAGATCGAACTCATCCATTTTTACTGACAGGCAGCCGTATACTGATTCATCTATTGAAAAAGCCTCAAAAGAAACTTCATCAGGGTGCACTGTAATAACAGGGTCTAAGGCAAAATAAAGGTCTGGATCCCTAAAGCGCAAAAAAGACGAGAATTTGCCTTGGAGCCGGTAGAAGTTCCCCCAAGCATCGCTGTCAATTTCCCTGTTGAGCCTAATGCTTGCCCGTGAAGCAGCGGTTATCTCAGAGTCTTTGCTTGCCAATTGGGAGGCTAGTTCTCCAATGGCGTTTTGGAGCTCCATTCTAATACCAGGCTGGTGGCGCTCATGCTCAACTGCCCGCCTCTCAATCTCCCCTTCAAGCCACTGGAAGAATTCTGGGCGCTCCTTTTTTTGGCGGGTTGCGTCAGAAACCACTATTTGGCGCAACATCAACATTGCATCCCTAAAAACTAGAGGGCGCTTTAGCCTGCCTTTGAATGACACTTTTTCATCCCGGGAACCATCAGGGCACAATCCGAGCGTTGTATTGCCGTTTTCTGCCACACACACAGAGGGGCTTGCGTACTTGTAACTTACTTCCAATTTGCATTCTCCTCCATTCTGATCCTCGCCAGGGCGACCAGCGACCTTTCGGACTCAGCGATTACATTAGATGCGCCCAGCTCCAGCATCGTTTCCTCAACAAAGCATTTATAATCCCCATGGTGTTTCACAAACATCGGCAAGGCGTCATACACCCGGGTTTTCTCCTGCGCCGCTTTGTTGGGCAAGAACAGAATAGTTTTTAGATAGTATGAGAACAACTGCGGGTCGCAATCTTCAGGGTTTTCAACCAACTGGCTTATTTTGCCGGTCATATATTTTTTGACCATCAATGAAGGATGCTCCAGCATTTGCACAACAACCTCTTGTGGTATCGGTTTGCCGTTTTGGCCATAGTTTTCCTCAACCACATCCAAACCAAACGAGGCCGCCTTTGGGATGGGGGAGTCGATAGCCATTGAGAGCATTTTGTGCCAGCTATTGCCTTCAAGGCTGTAAAATGCATCTTTGGCGAGCAAAAACAACGCTTCGACTTCGCATTCGAGCATCAAAAGAATGGTGGGCAAACGCGATCGCAGCGATCCTGCTTCAACAGTGGCTATCTCAACCAAAAAGTTGAGCATCTTTGATGTGCCTGTTTCAAGTATGCTCACAATGGCGCTGTCAGCAGGGATAACGCTTCTTTGGGCGCCGTCCAACAGTGCAGCGTATGGCTGCTTGAGGAGCTTGGCTGTTGTGAAACCAGAGGCTTTCAAAATCGCGGCCAATCCATCAATGCTTTGCCCAAAGACAATTTGCGCCAATAGCGATTCCAAGCAGGGAGGCAGGTGGGTGTTGAGGGCATCGGCAGCTTTTTGGAACAAACCTATTTTTTCTGCCATTGTGAGGTTTGACAATTTTTCCAGGGAAGAGTCCAACAATTCCTCAAGCATGGCAGGGAACTCTTGCGGCAGCTGGTCTTTTAATTCGATAAGCTCCCCAATGGCATTTAGCAACTCATGTTTGCTTAAATCTGGTATACGCTTAGCATATTCCAGCGCTAGAAGCTGCATATTCCCGTCTTCGTGGTTGGCAAGCATCACCATCAACAGGATGTCAAATTCCCCGTCGCAGGCTATCTTCTCTTTGAGTATGCCCATATAAGTGTCTGCAAGAGGCTTGTAGCGGGCTGCGCACAACCCGGCTAGTTGGGCGCTAGACAGGTTTCGGGATATCCACTCTTTGTTTTTGCTGTCGCTGATAATGTAGTAGAAAGCTTTTGCTATCACATCGATTTTTGCGGTGGAAGCAATTTTTATAGCTGCGTCAAGATGCCCATCCCACAACTCGGGCATATACTCGAAGCGGCCTTCCAGCTTAGCCAACTGGTCGTCCCGCAGCCATTGGCCTCTGGCATACCACTCTGCGGGAACCTCCCACTGGCAACTGTTATACAGGTATTGCTTAATAAATACGTTGAATTGGAAATTTCCAGCATATTTGCATAGGTAGTCTTCGCTAGTATAGCTTGGCAGCAACACGCTCATTGCCTCGATATACTTGTCCCCATCCTCCACAGCCCAAGTGTTCAAAATCCGCTTGGTGTACCTGGTAAAATAGTTCAAGGATTTCTTTTTGCCTGTGCCGGCAAAGTGGTAGGCCAACCTAGGTGAATCCAGATAGTACGCAATCTTTCCGATAGCATCAGCAAAGCTGAAAAGCTCAGCTTGCTGGATTGTTTCTTTAAGCCTGTTGATGTTGACATTAAGACCGTCACAGTAATAATTGACCTCATATTGGTTCTGGCGCCTCATCCTCACTGACTGATTTTTTGCCCTGTCGTAGTGATAATAGTATTCCGAAAGCGCCCCCGACATAGCAAACCTGCGCAGCTGCAGGCTGCCCGGCTGGTTTTCTTGCCCAAAAGGCTTTCCATTTTTGCTGGTCAGCTGGAGCTCAAGCTCGGGTAGGTGGGCGCGCAGCAATTCTATCCTGCCTTCTTTAGCATTTGGGCTAAAAGAATCTACATACAAACCTGCGCAGCGCTTGATTCCAGCTATATAGTTGTCTGATGACCAAGTGTGCGCCGACAAGATAAATGACCTTGCTTCTTGAGCCAAAATGCCATTGTTTTGTGTTGCAAGCTCTAAAAAAAGCCCTGCAACCAACTCGCTGCTGCCTACCCTAAGCAGGTATTCATACAGCTCCTTTGGAGGACTGGATTTAATCAAGCCGGCTAATGCCTTCTTTCGCATATAAATGCCAGGGTTTGAAAACAAAACAACTAATTGGTCCGCATATTCAGACAAGTTGGTTGGCAAGCCCAAAACTTGCTGTGGGTCATTGGCAAGATGGAAACCGTCGGTTTTTATGCCCAAGGAAGCCACTGCTTGGGCACACTCCTTATATGGCATATCGTTAGCTGGCAAGACGAGCGGTTTGTCCAGCTGCGAAAAACCGCTGATGGCTAACGAGCTTGGCGGTTGATATGAGAAACTGCTTTCCATGCGCAAGTCGCGTTTGTAGAACATCATCTTTTTATTTGATCGCCAAGGCTGAAAGATAGTGACTGACTCAAATGACGGAAAGTGCCCGCCGTTTCCCCGGAACACTTGGTAATCTGTATATACCGCTTTCCTGCCGAGGCGGTCAAACACCCCTGTTTGCAAGGTTCCGTAGAAAAAAATGAACGAAGGATTGTTGGCCCCGTCAACACCCCATAAAACGAGCTTTTTTTGCGCCCCCCCTCCAATGATTGTTTCCTGGGAATCTTCCTTTTGGCCGGAAACAGTAACCAGTTTTGGAGCCTGGCCAGGTTGTGGCGCAGACTGGTTGTCAGGTTTTAGCCTCAACAAAAGATCAAATAATTTTTGTAAAAAACCGGGCATAGCATTCCGCCTTTCGTTATACTGGGTTTGCGCTTTGTTGGCGCAAGCAAATATCTAAGCATACTATATCATTTGCTTTTTTTGTTGCAATGAGCTTATTCGATGTAAATGCCCAATATTCGACAATGCGCTCTTGAAACCCAAAGGGCGCCAAAACAGCGGCCAGGCGTTGCTTGGCAAGTTGAATAAGCCCTGGAACAGTGGCAGGATAATGCTAACAAAGATTTTGCCATATGCAAAGAAGCCAATAGTGATAGAAAGGAATTTCATTTTCGTGAATAATACATCTCAAACACCAATCCCCCTTGATAGCCGCATCACAGATGTGACAGTTTTCCTGTCTGGTGCCCAAGTTTACCGCAAATGCCCTGTCCCCAAAACCGAAGGGGCGCAAAAATTTGTTTTTAACAAATTGCCTGCAAGCTTGTTGGCCCAGAGCATCCAGGTTTCGGCTGGAAATGGTGTGGCAATCCATTCGGTGGAGCATTCAATCGACTATTTGCAAAAGGCAGACTATACTGCTGAAATAGTAGAGCTCCATGCAAAACTTGACGCATTGGAGACCGAGCGCAAAAACGAGTTGACCCAAATCGAGCTCGGAGAGCTTGAAGAGAAGCTGTTCGCCGAAAACATGAGGCTTGCCGGGACTGAGTCAGGCCTCAAAGCCCAAGAGTTGAAAGCTGCAGTGCTGTTCTACAATGAGCGGATGGCTGCAATCCGGGAAGCAAGCAACGCCTGCGGCCAAAAGATCAAGGAATTAGATTTGGAAATAAGCGCAGTGCAAGCCCAGCTTGGCAGATATCGTGAAGTGCGCTCAGAGCCTGTCAGCAAGGTAGTTGTAAACATCGTTGCTGAAGGCGATACTTCAGCAAGCGACATCTCTTTGTCCTACTTTGTCAACTCGGCCAGTTGGGTGCCTTCTTATGATATCCGCGCAAAAGACATTGGCAGCGATATTGCTTTTCACTACAAGGCTAAAGTAAGCCAACAAACTGGCGAGAACTGGGATAATGCCAGATTGTGCCTGTCTACCGGCAACCCCAGCATAAGCGGGTCTTGCCCCAAACTGGAGCCATGGCGTCTTGACTTCCCTAGGGTCTTCAAAGAAATGCCGGCTAGGTCTATGCGAAGCAGGATGATGGATGCTGCCCCAGCTGCAGCGCCTCTTGATATGGAAACCGAAGCTCTTGCGCCCTTTGCAGCTGCCCCAGAGCCTGCGGTGACTGCTACCCAGTCGATAACAAGCGTAGAGTACAACATCACAGCTCCTTTGTCGATCGCAAGCGGGGACGAAGGGCAGGATGTGGAGATAACCGTCCATTCCTTGCCAGCGAAATTCAGCTACCGCTGCATCCGCAAACTAGACCCGGAAGTGTACTTGTTGGCGTCTTTGAGTGGATGGGAGCATCTCAACCTTGTGGAGGGCAATGCGTCAGTCTATTTTGAGAACCGTTATATCGGGCAAACAAATGTGGATCCAAACCGCGCAGGCGAGGACTTTGATTTGTCCTTGGGAGTCGACAAAGCTGTCATTGTGACCAGGACCAGAGGCAGAAACATGACTGCCAAGACAATTACGGGAGCCAATGTGAAGCAAACCAGGCAGTGGACTTTGGTGGCGAAAAACCTGAAAACTGCGCCAATCGATATTGAGCTAATCGACCAAGTCCCTGTGTCGGTCAACAAACAGATTACGGTTGATGTGGCAGAGATATCAGGTGCCGAAATTGACAAAGACACTGGCATACTGTCATGGAAATTTGCCCTTGAGCCAACAGAGTCAAAAGCGGTGACTGTCAAATATGTTGTCTCCAACCCAAAGAACACAACAGTTTACTTAGATTGACGAAAAAATTGTTTATAGATAGCAAAATAAAGCTGCCGTGGCGCAATTGATGGCTCTGCTCCATGGCAGTTTTTAGCTTGACCAGGAAGATAAGCTGCCAAGCCTATACCGATATATGCGCCCAATTCTTCCAAAATGCCAGTGTCCGCCACATTCCATCCGCCCGGGAATAATATGTGCAGCAGGAGCAGCGTCCCATCTGAGCCAGGCATTTCCTGTGCCAGATAAACATATACAGCACCATTATTGCAGCTGCTGCAGACCTGTCTGGGCTGGTTCTCAATGGAGAAGCGGACTAAGGGAGTGTCCGTCTCCCTCAAGGCGCCATATATCGTGGGACACATTGATATCCAAGCCATCGGGCGCATCAAGGTTTGTGAATTAATGCCAGGCAAATCTTGGTAAAGGCTGTTTTTCATCTCATCCCGGCTGTCTAGCCCAATCCATTGGGCAATGCGCTGGTTGATGGTTTGATGCTTGAAACCGCGCCAAGCATTGACAAAAACTATCCTCCTTCGGGTCACCAGCGAGGAGTATGTTATCTAGCAATTGTTGTAATTGCAAAAAAAACACAGCAACATGCGAGTACTCGCCTTGGCCTGGAGTTGTTCCCGCAATCTTTGCGTCTTTGAGCACACAATAGGCCCCTGTGCCGCCTGCAACTTCAATATCGATATACATAGCTGTCTCCTCAACAGCGTTTGGGAGCATTTGGGCGACTCGAGGTGAGTACAGCGAATGAGGTTTTCTGCGCTTAATGCTTGCCCGTCTGCAGTTCCTCCAATAATGGCTATGCAAAACTCTTTAGCCCGGCAAGCGCTACAATCTCAAAGCCGTATGTTTGCGTTGCAAATGGCACCAGCACGCCGGCCTCGGGCATGCCGGCTAAACCCAGCCCTCCGGCAGCATTATACTGGCATTGTTGAACTGGCGCTCAAAAATTTGTTGCCTGTTTTGCCAGGAGCGCATGCTGCGAACATTGCCAGCGCCAAAATAAGGGCTACAGGCCGCCGAGGACAGGTTGGGCGATACAGTGAAGCCACGGCTTGCGCAGTCGGGCGCGAAGCTGTTTATCATTGACCTGCCTCGAGCATACTTGGGCGCGGATATTGAAATGCACTGGGGCGAACCAGACAAGCCCGGAGCTGAAAGGCATAGGGGCGATTGCTGGGCAGACAGGATGCGCTATCGTAAATCTCGGACTCCTCAAAAGATTCGAAAAGCATCCTCTGCCTATGTCGCATCTATGAAGCTTACTAGCCTGCTCAGCGTGCCATGGGAATATAGGCCCAGGGAATGCAAAGCCCTCGTGCTAGTGATGTACAACAGTTTTTTGTCGTCTTCTGTATTATAGTTTTCATCACTGGCGTCGCACACCAACACAACATCAAACTCCAATCCTTTTGACATATATACGGGAAGCAGGGACACTCCGTTTATCGCGATACCTGCGTCTTGCCCGATAATGCGCACATCCACTTTTTCTTTTATGGCTTCATAGATTTCCATAGCATTTTTCTTGGTTTTGCATATAAGCCCTACAGTCCCAAAGCCGGAGGCGATTGCAGACTTGGCTGCTTCGGCCACTAATTCGCTCATTTGCTCAAAGTTGTCTGCGCAGTAAGCTTTAGGCTCATCGCCATCCCGGTTGAAGCTCTTTATCCCAAGGCTCTGGGGAACTAATTTTGAGCTAAACGCCAAGATCTGGTTAGTGCACCTAAAACTCTTGTCCATGACTACCAGCGAGGTTTTCCTCTTGTCCAAGATATGTGAGATCTGATCGTAAAAACTTATATCTTCCGGTTTTTCAAATGTTTGGTTGACATCTCCAAGAATGGTAAACTTGGCATAGGGGAACATCAGCTTGAACAGCTCATAGTCAAGGGGGTAGTAGTCCTGCGCTTCATCAATTACTGCTTGTTTTATATTAGAGTAGCTGTCTATATGGGCTCCATTGGCATTGAGGGCGAGAAACGCGATCGCTGATGCGTCGTCATAACGAAGCTCGCCTTCCTCGAGGTTCATATGTGTATATCTAATTATTTCATCAATATTCTCCGGCAAATCGATCCCGTCCGCCAGGCTCATGAAGTAGGGCTCGTTGCTAAAGAGCATTTTATATAACCCTTCCATGTTTGGTTGCGTGAATCTGCGGATACTGTTCTGGAATTGCTGCATTGCCTCTTGGTTGGCAGGTTTGCCGATTGCCTCTGCGGCATCGGTCAATGATTCCCGCACGTTCTCAAGCCGAAGCCACAAGGGCGCGTTTTCATTTTTTGCCAGCTGCGCTCTCAGTTCTTGGCCGGATGCGATTAGCTGGCCGCCATAATAAGCGTCCTTGATAGAAAGCAATTTGCCAGGCATATCATTGAGGAAGCGTATAAGCATTTCAACGAAGCCAGGCGACCCTTTAAAAGCGGCAGCAGATTTCATAACCTGGCTTTTGTTCCTGTCTGATATCAACTCGTCAAGGAACTCGTTTCTTTTTTGGACTTTTCTGCCCATGAGGATGTCTTCCAGCATTTCACTAAAAACAACAGGCAGAACATTGGACTCGCCCAGCTCAGGCAACACATTTGATATGTATTTCTCGAATAGCCTGCTTGGAGACACAATAACAATATTGTGCGAAGACAAGCGTTGCGCAAGCCCTTCATACATCAAGTATGCCGCCCTGTGCATGGCGATGGATGTCTTGCCGCTTCCAGCAACCCCTTGGACCATCACAAGATCGTTTTCTATGTCTCTAATGACGGTGTCTTGCTCCATTTGGATTGTTTCGACAATGGACTTCATCTGCGTCGAGGCATTTCGGGACAAGAGTGTCCTCAAAAACTCGTCTACAACTTGGACATCGGCGTCGAAGAAGTACACAAGCTCCCCTTTTTTGATTTCATATTGCCGCTTTAATCCGATTACGCCATTGATCTTTCCCATCGGCGCGTCATAATAAGCATCGCCGGAAGCGAACCTGTAAAACATGCTGGCTATTGGCGATCTCCAATCGTAGACATATATGCGGTACGATGTATCATCAGATAGCGAGGCCCGCCCGATGTATACTTCCTCCTTTTCCTCCTCGCCTTCAAAAGTGAAGTCTATCCGGGCGAAGTATGGCGAGTCGGCAATCCGTTCAAGCACAGCTATCTTGTCCCCATTTGCCTCATACTCAGACAGCGAGACATCAATGCTGTTTAAATACTGGCTCAGCTCAACCAGGTTTTCAAAGTTGCCAGGGTTGTATAGATTAGAAATGCTGTGTGCTGTATTCTCGAGCACTTCTTTTTTTGCATGCAATATTGACTCCCTAGCGGCTTCCCCGCTTTTTTTTGCCAATCCAAGCTGCTTGGTTGCCAAAGCTATTGTTTCTGTTAGCCTTTGAATCTCATACTCATAGTCTTGGTGTACATTTTCCATATGGCATATATGTTAACATGAGCAGTATTGCAGAGTAAAGTATAACTTGGCATGGCGGTGTGCCCCTGTGTTTTTTTGCCTATTTAGGGTGTGTTTTTTAAAAATGTAACCTTGCTCCAAGCAAGCGCACTGCAACTGCCCAAACATCACCTTCTGGCGATATTTTGGGATAAACACAATATGGTAGATGCAATTCCACTTGGTATGTGATAAGCTTTGGTTGTCCATTATGGATGTCCTCCTCTGATTTTGGCTTTGGTTTGCGATGCCATTGTCAATTCTATCAGAGGAGGACTTGTTATCATATGTATCGCTTCCGCTTATCTATTCTCCCGCGCCTAGCGTGGGGCTTAATCTTAAGTTAGCGCTATGGGTTTATTTTTTAAACACACCCAAATTGGTAAAAATTCAAGTTTGGGCGAGTTTTTTTTTCAGATATTTAGAAAAAACCCGCTGCTTTGAAAGCGGCGGGTTTGTATCGCAGTTGGCGCAAGTTTTATTATTCAGCAGATCCAGCTTGAGCGGCCTTGCGCGCGGCAAGCTCTGCTTTGATGGTGTCCATGCGCTCAGTTGTGAGCTTGACAAAGAATAGCACGATAACGCCAGTGAATAGGTACCCGGCTGCTGGGACTAGCAGGGATAGAATGGACATAGCAGTCTTAAACTCTGGTGTGGGTGTCATGTTTGCTGAATAGCCAATTGCCCCAAGGGCTGTTGTGACAGCAACGCCTCGAACCAGCGAGCCTAATTTCAATGGGAAAGTCTGCAAGCCAATGACGAATGCTTTAACGTCTTTGCCTGTGTTGTACTCCCCTACTAGCGCAAGGTCTGCATAAAACGACTGTTTTGTAATATTAATAAGAGCCACGGGCAATGCTGTGACAACACTCACTATTACAAACAGCATCATGTTTCCAACTGCCAGGAACCTTAAGACATAAACCCCCGCAGCAGAGAAGCATCCAATAAGCATCATTGTCCTTGCCGAAAGCCTTTTAGCCAGAGGCGGGGCGACGAATGAAGTCGCTATTGTGGCAATAGACATGGCAGTCATGGTTATTGACATCATGTTCATATTCTCTACGACATATCTGAACAAGTACACAACTGTGCCTGTGTAAAGGAAGTTTGCCATAAAAGCGCCAAAGTCTCCGATAAGGAATGCTAGAAACATTGGGTTTTGGGCAAGGTTTCTAACCATGTCCCCTGCGGAGTTTTTCCCTTTAGGAGCCGATGCCTTCTTTGCTGACCCGCCAGCTTCTGTCTCATAGCCTTTAGACATAAAGAAGTGGAGAAAATATCCAATGCACATTGCTGCGGCGCCAGTAAGCATTGTCAATGTGTATCCCGTTGTATCGCTGGATATTTTTTGGTAGAAGGCTATCAATGCTACGTTTGAAGCCGACCATATAAACTGCCCGATTCCGGTATAGAATGATCTCCTCGAATATAACATTACTTGGTCTGCAGGAGTCGGTGAAATTTGCGCCATCAAGGCGAGGTTTGCAGCCCAAGGAACGTTCATTGCCAGCCTGGACAGGCAGCCAAAGACGATGATCACGATGGCGCTAGTTGTTGGCGATCCCCAGTTTGTGTACTGCATCGGGTAGGTGATTAACACAAATGGGGTTGTCAAAATTAGCCATGAACGGTATTTGCCATACTTCATCGGCTTGACTAGTTCTATTATTGCTCCATAAAAAGGTGAAAGGGCAAAGTCGAAGAATGATGGAATGGTTGTGCATAACGCAGCCCATGCCAAAGGGAGCCCTAAAATGTCGGTTAAGAAGAATGTAAGGTATGTGCCGCCGACCTAGGTCATAAGCGTAAAGCCCATGTCTCCAATGCCCCAAAAGGTTTTGATTGTATTGCTTAAGGGTTTTTTAGTCGTTTCTGTTTGGGCAGACATATTTCCTCCTGTAACGTAAAGTCTTTTTAATGAAATACTTCGAAATCTTGTAGAAATATACTTTTTTGCTTCTTCTTTCAATTTTAAATCGTGTAGGGCAATGGAGCATTATAAATAATAATAATTTCGTCAAGAAGTTTTTGCTCCATTGTATGCAAATATTTGCTTCTTTTGGCACCACCCACTACTTTGATTGTAAAGACATATATATATAAAATCAAGCATAATTATAAATATATTCGATTAAAAACTAATGAGCATGCGGACAATTCAGCAGATATTTCACCAACTTTGTGCGATCGATGCAAACCTAAGCATTATGTGGGCTCATTGCCCTGCTAACGAAAGCAAAAAAAATACCCCATAAGGGCATTCAGTGTGCTTATATATTAATGGGCAAATAGCCAGCAAAGGTTTTGGCTAGCCAGTCAAGCATGTTTTAGATTTCGCCACAAGCCCCCGCTTCAGGACTCACGGGAATCAAAGCGGCAGGTTGTCGGCAATACTAGTTTTTATAGTGATATGCCTTGGGGCGCACCGGGAGCTTTCGCCTGAGGAAAGGGGATTAGCCTATTTTGCAGGCTATATACAATTTGGAAAATTTCCCTGGCAGGTTTTCACTAGCGGACCAGCTGGAAATTTTAGTTAGCCGCAGGCTTTGCTAAACAGCATTGTGATTACCATTACTAGTACAAGCACAACAGCCGCGCCAATCTCCATCAGCATTTGGGTCGTATTATATGCGCGATTAGTGAGCCTGTTTTGCAAATCAATATAACCCCACTTCTTCAGCAGTTGGACAGATTCATCAAGCTGGCTTTCAGAGAAACCCAAATCATAGACTTTTTGCCTTATCCAATCTTCTTCAATGTGCTCATCATGTTTTTCATCAAGCGTTTCTAATACTAATGGATCCGCGAACCAAACAACCCCTCGGACATGGGTGTCAATTGCAGCCTTGAGCACTTTTCTTGCATTGTTAAAATCATCTATTATCACAACTTAACCTCCTGCTAACTAACGGAATACACTTCCTTCTAGATTTTAAAATAGCAATTCCAAATCTTTCAATGTGCTCTCACCCAAAAGGAACTATCATATCAATAGTGGTCGGGCTCCTTGCATGAAACCAGGTGTTAATACCCGAAGATAAAAGCCGCGTCAGGCTCCATATCAATTTGATATTAATTTGAAAGGTATAATGGATTTTTTCATAATACTATATCCATCTCCAATTGAAACGGCTATTTTTAGTATAGTTCGAAAAGATGCCTGCAATTCAATAAATCAATTACTGGAATTGCAAAATTAATTATATCAAGCTCAAATACTAGAAAAAATGATTCAGCAGACAAAATAGCAACTGAGAACAAAAATATAGCGATTTTTCCAGTAGCTTGCAGCTATTTCATGGCCCAGGCCAAGAGAACAAATACTGTCTTTACAGTTTGGGAGGGAGATGTGCAAAAGGACATCCCCTTTGTCAGCAGCTCCGAGCCAGTCCTGTTGGGGCTGCAGCTGCCATTGGCGACAGCAAATCTTCTAAGAGGCTCAAATGAAAAGGCCTTGCTTAAACCCGGGAAAAAAGTGCATGCGGATCGAAAAGTACCCCCGCAAAGCAATTCTCCCACAGGCAATATCAAAAGAACCAAATAACGGGCAAAGACAAAAATGGCTGTTGCCAGCCATTTTTGTCTAGATCCATATTAAGTCTCGATTTGATGTGAATATTTGGATTATGCTTAATCAGTGGCTTTAACGCCAGCTTGTGCTGCTCTTTCTTCCATCATCTTCTTATTGGCATTTGCATACTCAACTGCTCTTTCTTCAGTGATAGAGTAAAACATCATGATGACCGAGGAAACTGCATACATTCCTGCAAGAAGCATATAGAGATTGAATACCAATGCTCCTGCATTGATTTCCGCTTGGCCGCCGCCAAGAGATTTGTATCCGCAAGAGGTCAATACCCAAGCTTGGGTGAATGATGCGAGAGTTTGGCCAATTTTAAGTGTAATGGAGTTAAGTCCCATAATAAATGGCCTGGAGTCTCTGCCTGTCTTGTAAAGCTGGTACTCGCCTGCGTCAATAAAGTTGTTTACGCCGATTGACTGGTTGAGCGCGGTAACGCACTGGCTTAACATTGTGCCAATATACATTGTCATCATATTCTCATGCCCCATCATCGCCATATAGACATAGATAGCAGTGAGGGCAAAGCCTGCATAGATAACAGTGTTTTTCTTTCCTAGCTTTTTGGCAAGTGGCGGAACAACAAACGCTGCTGCAAGCCCGACAAATGAGGCAAGCGTGTTGGTTGATGCTTGCAATCTTGCATTGCCAATGGAGTATCTAAAAACATAAATGGTCATTGGTGTCAATGTGCTGTTGCACATTGTACGCAAGACGCTCATAAACATAAGGAACCACACTTGCGGGTTCTTGATCGTGTCTACATACATATGTGTGGTTTTAACGTTAACAGAGCTGCCAGCAACTTTTTTAAGGTCTGGGTCATATTGGTCATATGGGGCTAGGCCGCGATAAAGGATGATTTGGCAGATAGTTTGGATAATGACAAATCCAACACCACAAACTAAGTAGCCACGGCCTTGCTCGGGTGTGCCGAGGATGCTATTGAAGAATTCGATAACATAGATGCCAGCAAAGTTAACGATAATTCTTCCTGCATTGGAGCCTTGGGCGCCTTTAGCAGTAAGGGCAAGCCTGTCAGCCATGCTTGTTCCGGCAACTTTTCGGATAAGAACGTTCTGTGCTGCCATCAGGAAGTTCTGGGGAACATTTCTGAACAGGAAGCCGATAACGAACACTATAAGTTTTCCTGCTGGCGAAATGTCAGGATTAAGGAAAATAAGGAAAATGCCAATCGTCATTAATGGTCCGTTCATTAAAATCCATGTTCTATAAGGTCCAGTTTTGAAGTTTGCTTTCTGAACAATCGCACCGGCGACGAATGAAAGGGACGAGTCGATAATACGGCCGATTGACATAACGCCTGCCAAGACGACTGGGTCCATCATCGCATATCCGGTCATAAACATGTTTAGGAACTGGTTTGTAATCAAGATTCCGAACTGTTGCGAGAACGTGTTTAAGAAGAATAACCAAGGAGTAAATTTTCCTAATGCTGATTCTACTTGTTGTTGCTCTTGAGCTGTCATAAATTAACATACCTCCTGCCAAATTAAGTGGCAAAAATAATTAAGATCCAGGGCGTGTAGTCGCGGTTGCCCCGCTGCCTTTTTTTAGAAGGCAAATAAATGGTGTCCAACACTGTGGACCTTCGAGATTCTGGCGTGGAAAGAGTAGACTCTCTTTCTCTTGGAATGATAATTGGGGCTTTTGTAAAAACAATACAGTTATTTGGCATAATGGCGCAAATTGCCGTAACAACCTTGGCGATGGAAACAAATGATTATGTAATCTAGCTGCACCCACTCCTTTCCATGAAGCTCCAAATTGTACTAAGAAGAATTTCTTGGGCTTGCTCAATAATTTTGATTACTACTAAAATAACACAAACACTTTCAAACCGTCAAGCTAATTATTATGCAGATGCATTAATTCAGATAACTGCCTTACTCCAAATCGTCAGCGCAAAGCAAAAAAGCTTGAAAGAATTAATTTGTTCTTTTAAAATTATTGTGTAAATAAATAGATTAAAATGGGTTTATTGAACGTATTTGACAGCTAAAGCGCCAATTTTTACTGATGTTGACTAATGGCAGAATCAGACAAATTTGAATATTTTTAACTAATATATAACTCGTATTTTTTAAATCATACCTGAAATTCAACTTATTAGCATTCCAAACAGCATTTGGAGACTTCAAATTTAGCTGCTGGCATATAATTCCAATATATGCCAGCATGACCAATGCGCGCCCCCAAATAATGTATGGCTTCGCTATCTTTCCACAGCCTTGAAATATGCCTCTGTACGCCTGTTCATAGCTCTGCCCTCTGGCGTTGAGTTGTCGGCTATAGGTTTTCTGTCTCCATTTCCAATAGGCTCTAAAAACCTATCAGAGTCTATACCTTGGGCCTGGAGATAGAGCATTACAGACCGGGCGCGTTCTTCAGACAGTATTTGGTTGCTCTCTACACCGCCTGCAGAATCAGAGTTTCCCTCAATTGCTATATAAGTAGACGACAGAATCTTTGCTGTATTCGCGAATTCATTCAGTTCAAAATAAGAATCTGGTTGAATACTAGAGCTATTCAACTCAAATTCAACCTTCAGCTGGACAGAAAGCAATGCATCTTGGTCTTTCACTGATTCCCGCTCTTTTTCACTGAAAATGCTTTGTTTTGCGCTATCATTTCGAAAGACTTCTTCTAGCTCTAGCAAATATGAGCTGTCGAAAGCGGTAAAATAGCCAGATTTTGAAATGGTCCGTAAAAGGTCATTTTGCCAAACATCAGCCATTATTTGATACAACATAGGAGCTATTTCATCGAACAACAGCTTGTTATCTGCATAATTAGTAAATTGAACCGAATCTTGCATCAACTGCACCTCTTCAATTGCCATATCCTCATAATCTTCAAACTCTCTGATGTAAGTGAAATCAAATTCCAGTTCATTAGCTGCCCGCAGCGCACCCTCAATAAACATCTTAACTGACTGTGGGTATGCATTGGCGAAATCCTCTCTGAAAAGGATTCCGTCTATCATCAGATTGCTTCCTGATTTTGTTGAAACAACAATGCTCGCATCCAGCTCGGTTTGGGCTTTGGTAACAAGTGGCTCCCATAATGATGCAACATT
Organism: Eubacteriaceae bacterium; assembly: GCA_009782875.1. Taxonomy (GTDB): domain Bacteria; phylum Bacillota; class Clostridia; order Eubacteriales; family Anaerofustaceae; genus WRIE01. The sequence continues at coordinate 25,790 of WRIE01000042.1, forward strand.
GCACCTCCCCCTCTCAAGAATTTCGTATGCCTCTTCTGTGCTCGAAGCGTATATCATGTTTCTACGAATTTCGTTTATTTGTTCATTTGATAAACTCGACACTTTCATAAAGTACTCAAGCATGACGTGCCCTGCCGAATCCCTGCCGACAACAACGCTTTGCCCAACCAAGTCCTCTATGCTAGAGATGCCGCTTGAAGTAGTGACAATTGCATCCGCACCTAGCGACCTATCTGTAAATAGAACCATTTTTGAGGATATCCCTTCCGCTTCTAAACGGCCTTGCACATAAGGCAGCTCGTTAACTGACTGCCCTATCGCGACTACATTATTGCTTATGAGCGCCTGAAGGCCTTCCTCGTCATTGTTAATAACGACAATATCTACATCCAACCCTAGCTGGCTATATATAGATCCTTCTTTGCTTTTGCCTATTCCACGGTTAGCATCAAGCACAGGCTTAAAACCATGCCATTCGTCAAGTGAAATGGTTAGTGTGCCCTCTTTCGGGTTGCCAGGAGCCAAATTGTTATCTTTATCATTGATATTTGTGCCATTTGGCTCACGTCTGGAACCCACAACAAGCCCATTGTATGCAATCGTTAAAGCAATTGCCCCTATTGCCATAAGCAATGCCCCACTGCCCATCTTGTTTTCATAGATAACTCTTCTTAATCCAACGATCATTGGAATAATACCAATAATAGCTATTATGATGAAAGCTAGTGTTATAAAAAAAGCCATTTACGTCTCCATTATATTTATTCGGTTTGGAAACCTAGTCAATACTGTTGCGCAAAGTTGGTTGCCAAAGGTGCATGAGGAGATATGAAGCTGTTGTGAAACCAAAATCATTATTATGATATAGGAGTTTTCCATTACTTTGGCACTTTAGACAACAGCGCTTCTTTGCTATTCTCCCCTTCTCAAGGTGGTTAGGATCAATTCAATTATACTTTAGCCTTATATTTTCCACTAATTATATCATATTCAGTTAAAGCAGCTCTTACGCAGGCAAGATTTGCTATGCTATTCAAGCTGTTTAGTTTCACATTTGCTGGCTCTGTCGTCGACAACCACTATCATTGCTGCCAATTTTTTTTTATGGATAGTTGGACTTCTAGACTAGACAAGTTTGGCATTGGAGTTGGCAGTTGAGCGCTTTGGAGGCCAAGCAATCCGTTTCGTGGATTGTGCACACAGTCAAGATGTTGAGCTATCAGAACCTTGACTGGAAAAATGCCTTTTTTTGCTGTCTGGTGAGCGGAACCAGTATCCCCTCCCAGCTGGCGGTGGAACAGCCAGCACTGCAGTTGGCATAGACCTACGGGTTTGGTAGCAGAGTTGAACCTAGCAAAGACAAAGAGACGCAGTGGAATTTTCCATAATGCAAGCGCGGCTATAGGTTCCCAATCCGGTTTTTTGATATGGTATAATAGTCACATTGAACTGTAATTCGAAGAATTTTTATTTTCAAGGAGCCAACAAATGGGCACTTTTTTTAAATCCCAGCAGCTACAGATTCGAAAAAAGCCTTAACAGCCAGATTTATGTTGATAAAAGCAAGCTAATCAGCGAGACGAACGCCCTAATAAATACTCAACGGAATTATCTCTGTCTTAGCAGGCCTAGAAGATTTGGAAAGACAATGGCGGCTGAGATGTTGTGCGCATATTACGGTTGTGGTTGGGAAACCAGGGATCTGTTTTCTGGCTTGATGATATCGACTGACACCAGCTTCGATGCGCATCTAAATAATTACAACAGCTTGTTTTTAAACATGCAGGAGTTTTTCAGCAGCACAGGCTTGATTGAAGAAATGGTGTCGCTTATTCTTGAGTTGACTCTCAAAGACGCCAAAGAAGACTTTGAAGGCATAGAGATATACAACAAAACCAGGATTGAACAAGTCATGCGCGATATATTTAAGCATACAGGGCGCCGCTTTGTGGTTGTCATTGACGAGTGGGACTGTATGTTCAGAGAGTACAAGGATGACTTGGAGTCTCAAAAAAGATACCTAGATTTTCTCAGGCTATGGCTCAAAGACAAGGAATATATCGCCCTTGCGTACATGACTGGCATTCTGCCAATCAAAAACTACGGTACACACATTGCTCTAAACATGTTCGCTGAGTATCCGATGCTCCAGCCTCGAAGGTTTGCGCCATATTTTGGTTTATAGAAGAAGAGGTTGCTAGCATCTGCCAAAGCCATATGGTGGACATGGATGAGATGAAATCTTGGTTTGACGGCTACCATTTGAGACACATCGATGGATTTGGGTCTAGCGAACAAGAGAATGAAATTTCTATATATTGCCCAATGTCAGTTGTAGAGTCAGCTCTTTCTCGATCATTCGACTCGTATTGGAACCAAACAGAGACATTTGAAGCGCTTGAAACATATACAAATGGATTTTGACGGCCTCAGGGACGCTGTTGTGTCTATGATAGCTGGCGGCAACGTACAGATTAGCACGGGCTTGTTTGTGAATGACATGTCCACCTTCAGAGGCAAAGACGATGTTTTGACACTGCTGGCACATTTAGGATACCTAAGTTATGACAAGCAGACAGGCTCGGTCTCGATACCAAACAAAGAAGTTGGCTTTGTATCCATCGATTCAGTCAAAGCCCTCAACTGGAGCGCAAAGGTAGCGGAGTCTATAGGCAAACCGCACAAAAAGGTCTCATTTCTGTAATATAGCGATGGGAATGCTCTAAGCTATACAATAGGGCTCGCATTTTCCGCAGCCCAGGAGCACTACGATATCATCAGAGAAATGCCGTCAGGCAAAGGATTTGCTGATATAGTTATGATTCCCAAACGAAACTCCGGTTCTGTACACACTCCCCAAAAATTGAAGTCGCAGACAGCCTTTCGGGCTATTAGGCATTCGACACACATGCAACTCCAATCCTAGAATATAGTTTTGGGTGTGATTCCTTTGCTGTCAGCTCTTTTCCAGCTTTCTACCCGTGCTAAACGAAATCAGTTCCTTCAACTCAATATTGGCGTTTCTATAACGCTCTTTTCCCTGGGTTTTTTCTTTCCAATCTATCGCCTGTTCAGGGCAGCTATGCAAGCAAGCCATACAATGTTCACATCCACGATGAAATTCCGGTTTGCCAGTGCCCATTGTTATATTGTCCACGGGACAGACTTTTTGACAGATCGCGCAACCTGTGCATTTACTATCAATTGTAAAAAACTGGTCGTTGTCTGCATCAGGAAAAGACCTGTACACTAACCTGTTAATGATTGTGGGAGGCTGTATTCTGTTATTTTTTCTTTGAGATACTGCCTCAGCTATCTCCAGGATTTTTTTATCTGCTTTTTGCCGCAGTTCTTCACTGCTATTTACTTTGTATCGCGGTATGTAGTTTTCTACCGATTTTACATATTCTCCATAATTCAATGACATGCTATTTGATTTCAAAAGGTTTTTGAACAAGCCAAGCGTTCCGTTTACAACGCCGCCATAAGTCGCGACAGCGAAAACATATGCGTTTTGATTAGATATTTGCGCTTCAGCAACAAAACGCTCAACAATTCGCGGTAGCCCCCAAAAGTACACAGGAAATACAAAACCGATAACATCGTCATCAATAAGCACCGGGGCTCCATTCATAGGTGCGATACTGCCTTCGATTTTTTCCGCTATCTGCTTTGCTGCGTACAGGCTGTTGCCTGTTGCGGTGAAGCAGTATATTATCGCCATACACAAACCTCCATAAATTGTTGCTGTATCTCATTCCAGGCTGGCAGCCATACATCATATCAAACATAGGACAGTGTTTTCATACAATGATATTGTGTAATGAGGGACAACCGGCAAAAAGCTCTTGCCTTCTACCATTTTACCAAATCTAAAAAATGGGGGCAACAAAAGTTGAATAAACAAGGAGCGTGATCACGCCGCCCTGGCCAGACATCAGCGACTGTGGCGAGGCAACAATCCAAACCATAAGCGTCTTAAAGGTCGAAAGAAGCAGACCGCCGCTGCTATACCAAGGCATATCCTACGAAATTAAACCTGAAGAAATCTCAGAGGCTGTTTAATATGTCCATAAATGTCGATAAATGGTATAATAACGCTAAAAAGGCTGTTTACCATTATATGAG
>WRIE01000043.1 GCA_009782875.1 Eubacteriaceae bacterium
CTTTTCTTTCAATTCTGATAGTTTTTCGAAAGCCTCTTCAAAGTATTCTTCCGGCAATTCTTTTGTCAAGCCAATTAGCTCTTTGAGTGTTATTCCCATTACTTTACCTGCATTCAAATATTCTATCAATATTATCCCAGATTCATTGGCTCGAATCAACAATCTTTCCGAAAATAAATTGAGTAAAATAGATTAGTTTATAAAAAACGATCATGCTAATTCTCTTTTAAAACTAAGTTAAATTACAAATAATGCCTTGTGTACAGGAATTGATTTTTAGCCTGATTGCGTGTATTCTATATTGCATGTGGGTGGCAATATGAATTCATTTGACTACATACTAAAGCGTTCTGGAAGAAAAAGCCTGTCGATCAGCGTTGGCAGGGACGCAAACGTCATTGTGAGGGCTCCGGCTGGAATGCCCGACAAAGAAATCCAGGCATTTATCCGCCAAAAGAATGAATGGGTTAAAACCAAACGCGATATACAGATTCAAAAGCAAGCAAAACCTCTTAGTTTCGTTGATGGCGAGCAGTTTGAAATTCTGGGCTTTGCCCACAAAATCAAGATCTATCCCCAGCCAAGCGCTAAAATTGCTGAAGGGTGCCTATACCTGCCAGACCTGCACAACAAGAAAGAGCTAGCTGCGGTATGCCTAAAAGACCTTGCAGCCAAGACTTTTTCTTCCCGTATAACCGCTTTTGAAGATGCGCTGGGCAAACAAAAAAACAACCTCAAACTCTCAAATGCCAGGCGCAGGTGGGGCTCATGCAGCAGCGCAGGGGATATAAATATATCCTGGAGGCTTGTTCTCTGCCCCCTACAGCAAGTTGACTATGTGCTGGCCCACGAAGCGAGCCACTTGGCCCATCCGAACCACAGCAAAGCATTCTGGAAAACCCTTTCAGAAATCTGCCCAACGTACATAGATGACAAGGCGGAGTTGGCAAACCACGAGTTTGTCATGGACCTGATCTAGATTCTTTATTGCAAACGCCATGAGGGCAACTTCACGCCTCTTTTGGCGTTTTTTTTTGCCCATTTCGCTCAAGACCCAAGGCATAAAGCTAAAGAAATAATGCAATTATAAATTTTGCGCATATTATAGCTTGATCATATTTTTTTTTTGCTTAATGTTTTCCGGATAAGCAATAAAGCAGTATTTACAGCATATATATTCTTGCAAAGAAAGGAGTAGCTGTTTATATATGTTAACATTCTTGCAGATTCTTTCCTTGCTGGAGCAAGTATTCTTCTTCCTTGGATACTTCTCGCCATCAAACACGTTCTTGGAAAAGCTCTCAAAAGAGGACGAATACGACTGCCTGTTGAGATTTGCCCAAACGAAAGACGAAGAAGCCAGGCAAAAGCTGATCAACCATAACTTGAGGCTCGTAGTCCATATCACAAAAAAATACTCTGCGTGCTCAATCAGCCAAGAAGACTTGCTGTCTATTGGGACCATTGGGCTGATCAAAGGCATCAACACTTACAACATTGAAAAAGGCAGCAAATTTGCCAGCTATGTTGCCAAATGCATCGACAACGAAATACTCATGGCAATAAGGAACGAGAGCAAACTCTCCAGCAATGTTTTTTTAGAGGATATTATTGGGGCTGATGATGAAGGCAACAACATCACTTTGATCGATGTCGTGCATGGGGACACTCCTGATATCTGTGATAGGGTAGATTTGGGTATTGAGACTGTCAAGCTCAACAATTATATTGAGTCCTCGCTCTCCCAAAGGGAAAAGACAATTTTGAAGATGCGGTACGGCCTTGACGAACACGACAAATACACCCAGATCCAAATTGCAGAAATGCTCAACATATCGCGTTCATATGTATCGAGGATTGAAAAGAAAGCTATTGAAAAACTAGCAAAACAGTTCCAAAGAATTACTTAAGCATTTCCTCCTTGTTTTCGCCTCCAAGCAATTGGGGGCGTTTTTTTAATAAAACTGGGGATGGCCCATTCCCCGTCGCCTTTCCTTGCTTGTTTGGCAGCAAGTTAAAAGCAACATGCGAAGCGCCCAATGCGCGGGGTCCAAATGATTTTTCTTTTTTTAAATACTAATCCTCGCCACCTCGAATGCCAATCCATTGCAAAAACAAGATAGGCTAGCTCCCGGCAAATTGGGCAAGCAGATACTGACTTGCGAAGCTTGTCTTGGCCCGCCCGCGCGCCCAATTTCTTCTTAAAATTCGCCATCTCCCATCCAATGTGTACTGCTGCATGCCTGTTTAAATTATTGCAGATTTGCATCACAATCGGGAGCTATTAAAAAGCAGCAAAAAAAAGAAACCCGGCATAAAAGCCGGCTAAACTGTCATTATTTCTTTCTCTTTCTCTTTCATTATTGCATCTACATTTTTGACAAAGTCATCTAGGATCTTTTGGATGTCTTTTTCGCCTTGCTTCACATCATCCTCTGTGTAGTCCTTTGTCTTTTCGCCTTTTTTCAACTCGTCTATCACCGAGCGCCTGATATTGCGCAAAGCGACTTTGCAATCCTCTCCGCTCTTTGTGACAACTTTCACCAAGTCCATGCGCCTCTCCTCGGTCAACTGGGGCACCAACAGGCGGATTTGCTTGCCGTCGTTGGATGGGTTGATCCCCAAATCGGAAGCCAGGATCGCTTTCTCGATATCCTTAAGGGAAGAAATGTCCCATGGAGCCACCATCAAAACCCTAGGCTCTGGCGATGAGATTGCAGCCATCTGGTTAAGGGGGGTTGCTGAGCCGTAATAGGAAACCATAATTTTGTCCAACATCCTGGGATTTGCCCGCCCTGCCTTCAGGATCGAGAAATCATATATCAGGGAATCGACGCTCTTTTGCATCTTTTCTTGCGCTTGCTCTTCAATTTCGTTAATCATACATTAGCCGCAAGTAGCCCTTTATATTAGCTATAAGTGGGGAAAGTGCGGCCCACCAGCCTTTCTTCAAGTATTTTTTATGCTATAAAGCCTATAACAGCTGTTTCTAAAGCAGACATTTTTATGGCAACGAAGCTGCCGCTTGCCTGTCCAACTTGGATATAAACCTGCCTTGCCAGGCATTAACACAATGCCAAACAAAATGCAGGTATGCAATTTTGCCAAGGGGAGGCGAGAGCTTGCTGCCCAGCAACCCCTAAGTCACCAAGGTGCCGACTTGCTCGCCACTGACAGCTTTTATAAAGTTTTGCGGATCTTTCATTGAAAACACTACGATCGGAATGCCATTTTCCATGCACAGCGAAGCGGCTGTCGAGTCAATGACTTTCAAAGAATCCTCAAGTATCTTTTTGAACGTGATTGTGTTGTACTTCACTGCGGCTTTGTTCACTGATGGATCGCTGTCATAAACGCCATCCACAGTTTTTGCAGATAAAATTGCGTCTGCCCCGATTTCGGCAGCCCTCAACGCGGCAGTGGTGTCTGTCGAGAAGAAGGGGCTTCCTGTCCCTGCGGCAAAAACCACTACCCTGCCCTGCTCCAAGTTTTTTACAGCTTCCCGCTTGCTGAATGGATCACAAATCACATCCATGGGGATCGCCGACTGCACCAACACTGGAACCCCAAGCTGCTCAAGGCTGTCTTTGATAGCCAATGAGTTGATAGCGGTTGCCAGCATACCCATATAATCCGCTGTTGTCCGGTCCATATCGCCGCTTGAGCGGCCACGCCAGATATTTCCACCGCCGACAACAACAGCAATTTGGACACCCATTTCAGCGATTCTTTTAATTTGTTCGCAAGTCTTGTTAATAGTATGGGCATCAAACCCAAAACCACTTTCCCCAGCCAGGGCTTCACCGCTGAGTTTGAGCAAAATTCTCTTGTAATGCGCCATTCAACTCTCCAAAATTTCAAAAAAAGCGCGTGAGCGCTTTTTAGTTTTGTTGTATTTGGCTAGCAATTTCCTCTGCAAAGCTGTCTTTTTTCTTCTCAAGGCCTTCACCCATCTGGTAACGGGTGAATCTCCTGACAACAATATTCTCTCCAATTGTGGCGATAAGCTCATTGAGTTTCGCGGCAACTGTCATGCTTGTATCCTTGACAAAAGGCTGCTCAAGCAAACAAACTTCCTCGTACAACTTGCCGATCCTCCCCTCGACTATTCTTTCAGCAATGTTCTCAGGTTTCCCCTCATTTATAGCCTGTGCCATAAGGATGTCTTTCTCGGATGCAAGGAACTCGTCTGAAACGTCTTCACGGCTCAAGTAGATTGGATTGGATGCAGCGATATGCATGGCAAGATCCTTCACAAAAGCTGTGAAATCAACGTTCTTTGCTACAAAGTCTGTCTCGCAATTGACTTCCACAAGAACCCCGATTTTGCCTCCCATATGGATATAGGAAGCGACCACACCTTCTGCTGCAATCCTGCTGGACCTCTTTGCTGCGCTTGACAAGCCCTTCTCCCTCAAATAGACAATTGCTTGCTCCAAATCGCCATCTGACTCAGTCAAAGCTTTTTTACAGTCCATAATCCCTGCGCCAGTTTTTTCTCTCAAGTCTCTAATCATTTCGGTCGTAACCATTTATTGCTCTCCTCCATCTGTGCCAACTGTTTGGCTCGCAACCAGCTCGTCTTCAACAACTTCATCATTAACAACTTCATCATTTGCTGCTGCTTCTTCTTCGGCAGGAGCCTGTTCATCAACAACAACAGGCTCGTCAAACATGCTCTCTCCCTGCTTGCCCTCTAGAACCGCGTTGGCTATTGTGTTGGATAGCAGCGCTACTGCGCGGATCGCATCGTCATTTCCAGGAATAATAAAATCTACATCGTCAGGGTCGCAATTTGTGTCAACGAGGCCGATGATCGGGATGCCGAGTTTCCTTGCCTCAAGTACTGCAATCCTCTCTTTTTTGGGGTCGATCACAAACATGGCGGCTGGCAAGTCTTTCATATTTTTGATTCCGCCAAGGAATTTTTCAAGCTTGTCGCGCTCTGCTTTCAGCTTGATAACTTCTTTTTTTGGCAAAACGCTGAATGTGCCATCTTCTTCCATCTCATAAAGTTTGTGCAAGCGGTCAATGCGTTTTGAGATTGTGGCAAAGTTGGTCAGTGTGCCCCCAAGCCACCTCTGGTTGACATAATGCGCCCCGGAGCGTTTAGCCTCATTCTCAATTGCGTCTTGCGCTTGTTTTTTTGTCCCCACAAATAGGATGTCTTTGCCTTGCTGGGTGATCTCGCGCACAAAGTCGCAAGCTTCATCAACTTTGACAACTGTCTTTTGCAAATCGATAATGTAGATCCCGTTTCTCTCTGTGAAGATGTACTTTTTCATCTTCGGGTTCCATCTCCTGGTTTGGTGGCCAAATTGGACACCTGCCTCCAGAAGGGATTTCATTGTAATGTAAGGCACTGTTTTGAATCCTCCTTGGTTTTTCCTCCGCAGCATGCTTTTTGCAATGGGCCCATACTCTTCAGAGACACCTTCGGCCAAGCTTGCCACGTGTGTATTAGTAATTTCGCCATGATATTCTATCACAATCTAGCTCTGTGAACAACGGGTTTTTGCCCACTTCTTGGTTTTTACGCTTTTAGTAAATTCCCAAAGTAAGTTCCACAGTGGAAAGGCCTGTGGCGTTTAGTCTGGGAGGGCAAATGCTGTAGAATTTAGTCTGGAAGTTGGGAAATTTCCTTTTTGAAAGGAAACACAACTTATGACAGATAAAAAACAGGCCAAACATAAACACATGACTAGCTAGGGCAGGCAAGAGATACACGAATGCCTCGACAAGGGGATGACTTTCAAAGCGATATCGAAACGGATTGGCAAAGACCAAACCACCATATCGAAGGAAGTCAAGAAACACATGTCCATCCAGCCCTTGAATATCAAGCTGTCCAATGCCGACGGCTCGCCAGCCGGCGCGCCATCAGCTCCTGGGTGGAGATGGACACGGTAATAGGCAGGCCGGGTGGCAAAACAACCATGACATTCGATTTCACCTGCTGCAACTTCACGTTTTGGCTGCTATTGGATGACAAAACAGCTGCTGAGGCCTCCTCCAAAACCAGCTCCCTAAAAAGCCGTGGCATCGGCAGGCTTGCGTTTCGGGGATGCCATCCCCTTGCTTTTGACAGACAACGGGGGAGAATTCTCAAATGCCGCAGCTTTTGAGAAAGACGTTGATGGCGAGCCAGAAACCAAGATGCTTTTTTGCGGCCCGTACCGCTCTAGCCAGAAACCGCGGGTGGAAAAAAACCACACCCTTTTCCGGGACATAGTCCCAAAAGGGGAAAGTTTTGATGATTTTTCTCAAGCGACTGTCGACTAGCTGTTCTCGCATGTGAATAGCGTGAAGCGGAAAATATTGAATGGCAAAACACCTTGTGAGCTGTTCGCCTTCACCTATGGGGATGGGTTGGCGGCTGTGCTGGGAGTCCACCCCATCCCAGCCGCTGATGTCGTCCAGTCGCCACTGTTGTTGAAAAACAAGGCGAAATAAGAACTTTATTCCATAATAATTATACTTTCTAGGATCTTATTTGCGAGCGGAAATTTCCCAACTAAATTCAAAGCCAGTGGAGCTTAACTTGGAAAACGGTTTTTCCAGGCTTGTTTGCCGTGCCCTCTTGCTGGCCCACCGGCATCCAGGACTTGCCTGTTTGGCTCTCAGTTATCTTGCAACCCAGTTTTCCATAGTAAGTTCCCTTTGTTATTTTGCCCTTTCCCTGAGTAAATTCCAGGCGGCCATAACTGTGGAACTTACTTTGGGAATTTACGTTTTACGCTTTTACGGTTCATTTTTTTTCACTGCACTTCTTGTGCTGCATTATGCATGTTTATCATTTGCAGAATATGATACAACGCTTCCAAATTTAACGCATTTGGTATCCATATGGCAGCAAGGCGATTATTGCCTTCCCCCATAAGGTAGAGCGCTGTTCTATCATTATTAGTGCTTAATTCTCGAATACTGCCTAACTGTATGGGGACTTCCGTCTTTTTCTTCATCCCTTCCGAATATATGAATTGTCCATTGCGCAACTCAAAATCTGGTCCAAATGAAATACTCTTTCGGGATATATTATCTGGTGTCAAATCTCTTAAAAGCCAGCGGGTATAAACCGTTCCAAACTCGTCAACGAATTGGGGGTAATGCGGGACAGCATTTTTGACCATTTTTACTGGCTGCCGTCTTTCTTTTTCAATGCAACTTGCTCGACATTTCCTGCGTTAGTAGATATACCTCCAATGGTCAATGAAACGATTTTCACACCCTCCGTGTCATCAAAACCCAAGTTCGTAACCGTATTGCCATAGGTATACGAAATGCCATTTTCATAAATGATGGCTTTGCATGGCTTTCCGTGCCTTAACGCAGAAACCATTGTTGCAACGCCAAGAAAGAAGCAAAGGATAATCAACAGAAGAGCCATACCCTCATCAATGACGATCAACAGCCTTTCTCCCTCCCCTGGGTAAGCTAAGACAAGCAGAAACGCAATGGCAAAAAAAACCATGGCCAATGCGACTGCGGTATTCCTTCTTCTTGCCTTGGCAACCTCGCCGCCTGAATACTCCGCTATTTGTTTCCCAAACATATCTTCGTTCTGCATTTTATCCTCTCCTATACAAAATGTAGCTACACTAAAAAGGCCGCATTCCTGAGTGGGCTGTCGGGATTGTTCAATAAATATTTATACACAACGCGAAAGTCCGCCGAATCGTTTCCATATCCCAAAGCGCGCCCAAGAATATATCCCGCAATATACTCACGCCAATTATGATAGGCCTTCGTCGCGTTATCAGCGGCTTTGCGCATAAATTCCCAACCTTCGGACTCATCCAAATACCCCGCCTTAACGCTGTACCGCGCGACAAAACCTGTGCGCCCATAGTCCCAAGACGCCGTTGTCCGAATGTTAAGCAATTCCATCTCGGAATAGCCCAAACTGCGCAATAGACTCTTGCAACGTAAATACGCTGAATATGAGGAGTCGTTTACTTTGGCTATAAAACCTCCCAATATAGCATCGTAAGCCTCATCGGCAGCTGATGTACGATTCCCGGCAATTGCCAAGCGCTCTGCAATTTCCAATGCATCCTCTCTACAAGTTATCCCCCACCACGGCATAAGAAAATCATTTGCGGCACTGTCTTTGCTTACATGCAAACGAAATGTCCGGCAGGATTCACCGTTGTTCGATAACAAGACAGCTCCAAATGCCAATAGCCGTATTTGCTCTGCTGTAGCTGGGAAATCTGCCTCGAATTCGAGCATTTTTTTCGAGGTCAGCTTCTTTAAATTGGCAGATCTTAAAAAGTCGTTGAAAATTGACAACAAAACCACTTTCCTTGCTATGATGAATTAAAACACGATTATTCGAAAAAATGAAGTACTGTGTTGTTGCGAATAGATCGTTTGCGCTAAGCACAAAAAGTCAGGCTTTGAATTATTTTCGATATAGCTTTTTCTATTCTCTCTAACTATATCTACTTTCCATTTAAGCGTGTTCAATTTGATTATATCGCGCGATCTGTTGGTTCAATTCAGAATAAGCTTATCTTTATTTATAATTTCATAGCAACTATTCAGTTGCAAAGTGTTTGCCTGAAGCATTATGCAAAATTCATGGGCGAAGATTACTAAGTATCCCAAACAATTTTTAGAAACCATGCACAAGACTTGCCAAGCAAAATTCTAGAATGCACAAAACAGGAGGCTATCATTAGTTTGTTAGAGCAGCAGCTTTTGCTGCCGGGGCTGTTGCATAAGGTTCCTTTTCTTTAAAGAACGTGTTATGACGAAGCTCTCAAGATGGGACAAAAATCACGCCCTGTCTGGCGAGCTTCTCATTAGCGTTATACTTATATTGATATTATGCAGACACGAGTAACCGATATCTGTTATATTGAGAATATTTTTTGTGCTTTTTGATATTAAATTGACTTCCAGAGAAAATGTTGCATCCTAGTGTTGCACACACAAAATAGATAGGCAACACAAGCTGGGAGCCGCAATTGATTATAGCACACCCATCCAACAATGGGAAAACAGATGCAATACAACCAATCGGGCGCCAGCACGCAAATGGGAGAGGACCAGCTGCCGGGATTTGTGGGCTTTGGGAGGCAAGCGGCCACAATATCATTTGAGGCCGATGGCAAGCAAATCACCCCACTATCCATTTGCCAGGGGCGGTATGGCTGAGCTCACATCCCGCTTTGTAGACAACATGGTCATTTCCAAGCACCAGGAGAGCTTCAGCAGCCTACACAGGAGCCCACATGGCTTGGGGGAGACGCTATAGATCCTCATTTGCGCAAATTGCATGTGGGTGCGCTCCACCAGGGGCATCGAGCGGCTGTGCGCGACTGGCGCCGGGGCAATCTGGCTGCCAGGCGGCAGCGGGCTTGCATTGTTTTGTCGAGAAGAGGCTCCTGGCTGCCTGCGGTGTCGCGGCCAAATTCTCGAGCTGTTGTTGCCCCCTTTTTCCGCTTGTGTTTGGAAATGCCGAAGATGCGGCCGATAAGATATTTGAACTGGTGACTACATGTGGCGACGCATTCTGCACCAGCGCAGAAGTCGAATCGATTGGGCTGCTTTGCCTATAAAATCAACACTATTTCCGACTATCACCAATTTTTTTGATAAAGAAGATTTTTTCCAAGTTCTTTGAAAAGAAGCCTTTATTAAGTTTGGCGCCATACCTATTTTGCTGCAATACCGCGGTGTAAAAAGCATTTTGAAGCACTTGGACTGGTCGAATTGCTTCTTTTATGATGTTTTCCACACAAAACCGCACTGGTTTTAAGCCAATTCCCACAGTGAATCCAGCAGGTCCTACTGTGGAGTTGCTTTGGGAATTAACGATTTTTATGGAAAAAAAGCGTAGGCAAAACTTCATTCGCCTGCGCTTTTTGGTGCCAGCTTTTTTTACACAGTTTAGATTATATATTTAGCTGTGTCGTTTATAAGCCCTTCTTCCTCTTCTTTGAAGCTAGCCTCCACATATTCTTTTGTGACCACAAACGTTTCTTGGTCATAATCTGGCGCATAGAAAGAGATCTCAGCCAATAGTTTCTCCATGACAGTGTGCAAGCGCCTGGCCCCGATGTTTTCTGAGGTCTCATTTTCCATAAAAGCTATCTTGGCAATATACTCAAGAGAGTCGTCCGAAAAAGACAAATCCACACCCTCTACTCGAAGCAGCTCTTTGTATTGCTTGATAATCGCGTTTTGTGGTTGTGTAAGTATGTTTTTAAAGTCCTCTTCTGTCAGGTTGTCCAGTTTGACCTTGATTGGAAAGCGCCCTTGGAGCTCAGGTATCAAATCTGTAACTTTGGACGAATGAAACGCGCCTGCCCCGATGAAAAGGATATAGTCAGTTTTTATCGGTCCATATTTGGTATTGACGGTGCAGCCCTCCACCACAGGCAATATGTCGCGCTGGACACCTTCCCTGGATACATCGGGTCCTACCCCTTTAGACGAGCCAGATGCGATCTTGTCGATCTCGTCAAGAAAGATGATCCCTTCCTGTTCTGCGAGCCTTAGGCCCTCCTCCGTTATCGAGTCCATATCCAGCAGCTTTTGGGCTTCCTCGCTAGCGAGTATAACCCGGGCTTGGGCAACTGTGGCTTTTCTTTTCTTGTCCCGTTTTGGCCAAAGGTTGCCTAGGACATCGCCCATATTCATAGTCATCTCATCCATGCCTGACTGGCCGATTGTCCCGATGTTGATATTTGAGGAGCCTGAAACCGTCAACTCGATAACCATATCCTCCAATCGGCCCTCTTTGAGGCTTACACGCAGCGATTCCCTGCGCTCATCCAGATCACGTATTTTCTCGTCATTCTCTGGAGCCTTCTGGTATGTGCCCTTTCCCCCAAAGTACATCTCATATGCGCTCATCTCTCCTTGTTTGGATGCTGAAGGCGCAATTATTTCAAGGAGCCTGTCGTTGACAAGCTCAGCCACCTTTTGCTCGACTTTCTCTTCCTCCCGCTGTTTGACCAGACGGATGGATGTGTTGGCTAAATCCCTGATCATGCTCTCTACATCCCTGCCTACATAACCTACTTCTGTAAACTTGGTTGCTTCGACTTTTATAAAGGGCGCACTGACTAGTTTAGCCAGCCTCCGGGCAATCTCGGTCTTGCCTACCCCAGTTGGCCCAATCATTATGATATTTTTGGGTGTGATCTCGTCTTTCATCTCGTCTGAGAGCAGTTTTCTTCGGTACCGGTTCCTGAGCGCGATAGCTACGCACTTTTTGGCTTCTTTTTGCCCAATGATATATTTGTCCAGCTCTTTGACAATTGCAGATGGTGTCAAATCATCCATCATATCACTCTCCTACAAGCTCACAATTTTGATATTTGAATTAGTATATACACAAATCTCCGATGCAATCAGCATCGCCTCTTTGACAATCTCGTCGGCGGACATGTTGGAGTGGCGCAACAACGCTCTTGCAGCCGCCAATGCGTACATGCTTCCAGACCCGATCGAGGCGACTCCGTCATCAGGCTCAATCACTTCGCCATTTCCGGAAATGATTAGAAGGCTGTCTTTGTCGCATGCAATCAACAGCGCGTCGAGCTTTCGAAGAAAGCTGTCAGAGCGCCATTCCTTTGCAAGTTCTATGGCAGAGCGCTGCAGGTTGCCAGAATATTGGTCAAGCTTTGCCTCAAATTTTTCCTCAAGGGCAAAAGCGTCAGCCACACTCCCTGCAAAGCCTACAGCAACCTTGCCGTTGAATAGTGTCCGCACTTTTTGGGCTGTGTGTTTCATGACAGTTGACTGCCCCATGGTGACCTGCCCATCGCCGCCTATCGCAATTTTTTCCTTTGTCTTTACTGCTAGAATTGTCGTCGCTTGAAACATCGTTTCATCCTCCGTTGTGTAGCATTCTAGCATATATCAATAGGGCTTCTCTAGAGAAAGCTTTAGAAATTTGCCCATAGCGCTTAAAAACGGGTATTTTGTTTTTTTTTCATAAGATTTTTGTATAGAGACAAAAAAACTTGCCAGACTCTTTAGTAGGAGACAATAGCTTGACATCCGCACAATTAAACAAATCTCAAGTTTTTGCGAGCAGCTATTGACATCAGGGCAATTTATGCTAAAATTATTGCTAGCACTCAAACGTAAAGAGTGCTAGCAACTGTGAAACAATTTTCAATTGATCCCTTAAAGGAGGAAGAAAAATGAACTTAAAACCGCTTGGAGACAGGGTTGTGTTGCAAATCAAGCAATTGGAAGAAAAGCTTGAAAGCGGCATTTATATGCCTGAAACATCCAAAGAGAAGTCGCTTGAAGCTACAGTTGTCGCAGTTGGCACTGGTGTCATTATTGAAGGCAAAAAAGTGCCTCTGGATGTCAAAATCGGCGACGCTGTTATTTATAACAAGTTCTCCGGCACAGAAGTGAAAGTCAGCAATAACGAATACTTGATCGTCAGGCAAGACGATATTCTGGCAATAGTCGAATAATCCAGGAGGGAATGAAATGGCTAAAGACATAAAATACGGCGTTGATGCTCGCAATTCGCTAGTCGATGGCGTTAACAAGCTGTCAGACGCGGTTAAAGTAACACTAGGCCCCAAAGGAAGGAATGTCGTCCTGTTCAAGAAATTCGGAACCCCGACTATCACAAACGACGGCGTCACAATCGCGAAAGAAATCGACCTTGAGGATCCATTTGAGACCATGGGAGCCTCCCTTGTGCGCGAAGTCGCTGTCAAGACAAATGACATTGCAGGAGACGGAACCACAACAGCAACTATACTCGCCCAAGCGATTATTAAAGAAGGCTTGAAAAACATCACAGCTGGCGCAAACCCGATGATTTTGAAAAAAGGCATCGAGAAAGCGTCTGCAGTTGTCGTTGACGAGCTAAAGAAGCAAAGCAAACCTATAAACGATAAAAACTCCATTTCACAGCTTGCAAGCATTTCTGCCAATAGTGAAGAAATCGGTAACTTTATCGCCAACGCAATGGAGAAAGTCGGCAATGACGGCGTTATCACCATTGAGGAAGGCAAAAGCATGAACATCGAGCTGGAGTTCACAGAAGGAATGCAGTTCGACAGAGGATACATCTCAGCGTACTTTGTGACTGACACCGAAAAGATGGAAGTCTACTACGAGAACCCATATATCCTGATTTCAGACAAGAAAATATCAAATATTGAAGATATCCTCCCCGTTATCGAGGAAGTAGCACAAAACAGGAGCAACCTGCTTATAATTTCTGAAGACATAGACGGCAATGCCCTTTCACTGCTGGTTCTCAACAAGCTCAAAGGAGCCATCAATGTAGTTGGCGTAAAAGCCCCCGGCTTTGGAGACAGGCGCCGCGCAATGCTCGAAGATATCGCATTGCTAACTGGCGGCACTGTTATCAGCGAGCAGCTGGGCATGGACCTCAAAGCGGCAACGCTTGCTGAATGCGGAAAAGCCAAATCCTGCAAAATCGACAAAGACAACACAATCATTGTCGAAGGCGCCGGAGACAGGGTTAAAGTCACAGACAGGGCCAGGGCAATCAAGCTTGAGATAGCAGAGACCGATTCTGAGTATGACCGCGAGAAACTCCAAGAAAGGCTAGCCAGGGTTGCCGGCGGTGTAGCTGTCATCAAAGTTGGCGCAGCCACTGAGACAGAGATGAAAGAACGCAAATTCAGGGTCGAGGACGCACTCAACGCTGCCAAAGCCGCTGTCGAGGAAGGCATCGTCGCCGGAGGCGGAGCAGCCCTGATTATGACTGTGCCAGCAATCGAAGAGTTGATTGGAACCCTTGAAGGCGATGAGAAGACAGGCGCCCAGATTATAAGGCGCGCTGTTGAATCCCCAATCAGGCAGATAGCAGAAAATGCGGGCGTTGACGGCAGCATTGTTGTCAACAAGCTACTCACAGACTGTGTGGGGCTAGGTTTTGACGCTCTGTCATTCGAGTACATCGACATGATCGAAGCCGGGATTATCGACCCGACAATGGTAGTCAGAAGCGAGATCCAGAACGCTTCTTCTATTGCTTCAATGTTGATAACAACTGAAGCCGCTGTCGCTGAAATCCCAGAGCCGGAGCCACCAATGCCAGCTGGCGGCGGAATGCCGATGATGTAAGCCCACATAAATAAAATGAATCCCTAGGTTATGCGCTATAACGCATAGTCTGGGGATTTTTTGGTGTCGCTGCTCGTTAAGCTATATTCCGAATGATGCTGAAGGCGAGAAATCACAGTATGTGCCGGGCACTCTGTGCAGCGGCGGCCTGGCTTCCACTACAACGATTCCCAGATTGCCTGAAATCAATGAAAGTGAAAAAGCGCAATTTTCAGCTGTCAACATGAGCCAAATGTTTTTGATGGGGAAGCTAAGCCAAGCAACAGGCGCCTATCAATACATGGCAAACATTGCCATGATAACTATTATGTCAACTCTATGGATGGAAGCGAAATTACCCAAGCAAAAGTGCTTTATGTGCAGCCTGGGAGCTACAACATCGCCCCGATGGCTTTAGAAAACTTTTCGCCCAGCGGTTTAGCGCCAGGGAGCGCGCGCCCTCTTCAGGCAAAATAAACAACGTCGAGTCGATTGTTGTCAAATTCCATCATGACCCAAATGCTTACCTGGCTATCGGTTTCACCCTCACATAGTTTCAGCCGTTTGACAGGATCCACCCGGATATTATTCTGAGAATACCTCCCCGCATCCCGTTTTCTTTTGACCCGCCATATATTCCTCCATATATCTACGTTAAAGTTGTTGATGGATCAGCCCCCCATTGTCTTTGATGATACAAGACCCTCTCCCCAAGCAGCATTGCTGCCTTACTCTTTTTTATGCGAGATTTGATACAAAAGATTAGTATTCAACATTTAGCCATGTGAGTTGGAGGCAAAAGATAAATAATACCAATAAATATGGCATAGGCACAGGGGCGCAAACATCTGGAATCGCGACAACAACCTTGCAATGGGGCTGGAACAAAGGGGTGTGGCCATCCCTGCCTGACTTTTGGACAACTTGATGTGCAACAATCCGAGAGGATCTGGCGGCAAAGGGCAAGCCAGCAATGGCGGGGGAAAGAGCCGCATGAGCCAAAAGGTTCAAGTGCGGTTCTGGCAGCCTCACAGGCAGTTCCCATTGGCAGCCGGCAGTGAATTTGTTGTTGCATGTTAACTTTTTTAAAATTGAAGGTCAAGATTTGCCAATTCATCCTTGCACATGGAGTGCGGGGGATTCTCGGCTATTCTTGGCCTTGACTATCTGCGTATCCATAAGAGATGTTGGCAGCCCAGTTTTTTTGCGCGTCACTGCCCTTTTCTCAAAGCACAATGGCTGCCAATACTATCCTCCATTGCGCATAATCAACGCAGCGGCTTCGATAAACCAATTGATGGCGCCTATTGCGTTATTGGTACTAGCAAGCTCTTTTATTCGGCTCAGGGCAATGGCGGCATCTGCATCGCCTAAATATGCTTTAATTGAGCCATCACCGGCAAGCAAAGCAGCCAAACAACAGCCTTCGTCAGCCAAGTCGCCTCCTCCAGTAAGAGCGGAGCGCGTTCTTTCGATGATACTGGCTACGATACCTTCTTTGGGGAAGTAGGCATCTCCTTGTTTTTCGCATAGTTGCCCGGTTGATATAAGAAAATCGCCTGCACAGCCCAACAACTCGTCAACACAATATATGTCAAGGCCAAGGACAATGCCATGCAGCGTGAGGGGCTCGTCCATGGAGCTGATTGCCATATACAAAGGCTCTAAATACGGAAGCCCCCCGTCCCATGGCTTGCCAGCAAGCAACTGGCCATTGCCAGCGTTCTCTAAATAGCCATAATGCACTAGCTCGCTTACTGCGCCTGCGACAAAGGCGACACGGCTTTCGGGCGTTGAAATGCTGCCTTTGTAATCCAACGCGCATAAAAAATAGTTTAAGGCATATGAGCTAGGATCCATGAAACCAACCTTTGTATTTGCACAATATCTTTTCTTTTTGCGTTCTTTTTTTCTATCCGGTCCTTGATTAATACAATACCCTATTTGAGCAATAGCTGCCAGTGTCAGGATTCGACAGCCAGCTCTTCCTTAAGGACTTCAACGGCTTGCTCCAACAACTCCATTGGTATGTTCAAAGCAGGCAACAGCCTGATTTTATCTTTTGCCAAAATGGCCAACACTCTTTTTGACATCATGGACTTGACCACTTCGTTGGCAGGCCTGTATTTCGGCTTGACACCTACCATCAAACCCATGCCGCTAACAGACTCGACACCAGGGGCTCCGGAAAGCTCGCTCATCAAGTATTCACCTTTTTTAGCCACTTCTTCCATTAGTTCTGGTGTCAGCCTGTTATAAATGCTGATTACACCTGAAGCCACTGCCGCATTCCCGCCAAAAGTCGACCCATGGGAGCCTGGGGTTAGGGAATCTTTTGCCGTCTCTGCAAAGAGGATCGCCCCAAAGGGGAGCCCGCCCCCGATTCCCTTAGCTGTCGTAATAATATCCGGAGCTATTTCGAAATGCTCATAGCCAAACATTTTGCCGGTTCTGCCGTTGCCTGTCTGGACCTCGTCGATGATGACAAGGATGTCATGTTCCTTGGCTATTTCGCCTACACCTTTGACAAAATCCGAATCCAGCACATTCAAGCCGCCCTCTCCTTGGATAACCTCAAGCATGATAGCGCAACATTTTCCGGAATCTGCGATTTTTTTGAATGCATCCAAATCGCCTGCATCGATATAGGAAAATCCTGGCAACATGGGCCCCAGGCCTTCCTGCAAAGACTCTTGGCCAGTGGCAGACAAAGCCCCATAGGACCTCCCATGGAAAGAGTTTCTAAGCGTAACAATCTCGAAGCGGCTTTCGCCGAGGTATTTGCTTGATGAGTACTTGCGCGCGGCTTTTATCGCGCCCTCGTTTGCCTCAGTGCCCGAGTTGCAGAAAAACACTTTGGAAAACCCTGATACCTGGCACATCAATTCAGCCAGCTTTAACTGGGGCAGATTGTAATATAGGTTTGATGTGTGGCTGATCAGCCCGAGCTGCGCTGTGACTGATTGGATCCACTCCAAGTCGGCGACGCCAAAAATATTGACTGCAATGCCTGCCCCCAAGTCAATATACGTGTTGCCGTCTTCCCCATAGAGCAAAGACCCTTTGCCGCCCTTCAACGCAAGCGCGAACCGGTCGTAAGTCTGCATAACATAGTTCTGGTCTAGCTCTAAAATTTCGCCGAATAAGGTTGTTTCAGACATTTTACACCTCCTGCATCGTGAACATTGTGCCAATGCCCTTGTTGCTGAGCAACTCTATCAATACTGAATGGGGCGTCCTGCCATCGATAATGAAAACACGGTTGACGCCTTTTTTCACTGCATTAATACAGCATTGGGCTTTTGGTATCATCCCCCCGGAAATTATTCCATCATCAAAACATTTTTGCGCATCTTCAAGTGTCAAGTGGGGGATCAAGCTCGACGGGTCAGAGGGGTCTTTTAGCACTCCCACCACATCGGTCATGCAAATGAAGCTTTCTGCCTCCAAGGCAGCGGCTATCTCAGAGGCGGCTGTGTCGGCATTGATATTATAGGTGTTGGAGTCCATGTCAAATCCGATTGTTGATATCACAGGGATGTATCCCATGCTCAACAAATCCAAGACAGGGGCGGGGTTGATCTCGGTGATGTCACCCACGTACCCAAGCCGTTCATCCATGAATTTCGCGCTTATCAACCCCCCGTCCATTCCGCTTATGCCAACAGCCCTGCCTCCAATGGTCTGGATTGTGCTGACTAAATCTTTGTTGACTTTTCCGGCAAGAACCATTGTGGCGATCTCGGTTGTCTCTTTGTCGGTGACTCTAAGGCCATCCAAAAACTCGCTTTTTTTGCCGACTTTTTCGAGCATTTGGGTTATCTCCGGACCGCCCCCATGGACGAGGACTATTTTGATGCCCACCAATGACAACAAGACCAAATCACTCATTACATCGCGTTTTGCCTGGATAGAATCCATCGCATTCCCGCCGTATTTCACGACCACAATCTTGTTGTGGTATTTTTGGATATAAGGAAGGGCGTCAATCAGAACTTCCGCCCTCTCCTGGTTGCTTAATTGAGCTGTCATGTCCTGTAATCTCCATTTATTTTCACATAATCGTATGTCAAATCGCAGCCCCATGAAGTAGAGGTCTCCTCACCTTCATCAAGGGCGATGTTTATCACAATATCGTCGTCAAGCAGCGTCCTCCTGGCTGTCGGCTCGTTAAAGTCCAGCCCGTACCCGTTCTCGCAGACTTTCACTTGCCCGCCCTTCGAGACAAATTCAACATCAATCTTGTTAATGTCCACATCAGCGCCGCTATAGCCTATAGCGCACAACACTCTCCCCCAATTGGCATCAGCCCCAAACACAGCACATTTAACCAGAATTGAGGAGGCGACTGCCTTGGCGACAGTTTTTGCCGCCTGCTTGTCTTTTGCCCCAGAAACGTTGACTGTAATCAGCTTGGTTGCCCCTTCAGCGTCCTTGGCTATCATCTTGCAAAGGGTTGTTGTGACCCAGCTATAAACTGACGCCAAAGTGTCGAAAGCCTCCCCTGCCCCGCTAACCACTGCATTTCCAGCAAGGCCGTTTGCCATAAAGAACAATGTGTCATTAGTTGATGTGTCCCCGTCAATTGTCAGCATGTTGAACGAGTCGCAAACATCAGCTGACACTAGTTTCTGGGCCATTTCGGGTGTAATATCCACATCGCTCGTCACAAACACAAGCAAAGTCGCCATGTCGGGATGGAGCATGCCAGAGCCTTTGGCGATAGCGCCAATCCTGCATGGCACGCCATCGATCTCAAACTCGACTGCCAGTTCTTTTTTAACCAGGTCTGTGGTCATAATCGCCTCAGCTGCGTCATTTGAAAAATCGCCCATGTTTCTTGAAAGCTCTCTTATGCCTGGCCCTATGGCATCCAAGGTCAATTCAGCGCCGATAACACCTGTTGACGCCACAAGGATGTCTTTGGCGTCAAAGCCCAAGCACCCGGCTGTAAGCTCGCACATCTGGCTGGCTATCTCCAAACCGTTTTTATTGCAAGTGTTGGCGTTTCCGCTATTTATCACTATCGCGCTCGCATATCCATCAGCGAGGTTCTCTTTGCTCACGACAAGCGGGGCGCCTTTGACCAGGTTTTGGGTAAACACCCCTGCCGATACAGCCCTTTTTTCACTGGCGATCAACGCAAGGTCTTTTTTTGTCCTATTGCGCCTGACACCGCAGTGCATGCCAGCAGCGCTAAAACCTTGGGGAGCGCAAATCCCGCCTTCAATCTCTTTAAAAGCAGCCATTTTTACACCTTCAAGCCTTTCACCTCTTCAAAGCCCAGCATCAAATTCAAGCACTGGATAGCAGCCCCAGAGGCCCCTTTGCCTAAATTGTCGAAGCGGGCGTTGAGGGTAATCCGGTCTTTATTTCCACAAACTAGAATTTCCATGTTGTCAAGGCCCTGCAACCCGTTTGAAGCATAATATATAGCCTCGTCTGTGAAATCCAGCACATTGATGAGCTGCTCTCCAGCGAATTTGTCCTTGTAGATTTTTGTTATGCCTTGGCCGTCAACCGGCTTTGAAAGCATGCTGGTATAAAGGGGAATGCTCACGATCATCCCGCTGTAATAATCTGCGACTATAGGGTTGAAAAGCGGCGGCGAGTCCAAGCCGGCGATCCCTTGCATCTCTTTAAGATGCTTGTGCCCTTGGGCTATCGAGTACATCCTCGGTGAAGAGTGCCCAATATCCCTGCCTTCCGACTCATAGTCAGCTATCATAGACTTGCCTCCTCCGCTGTATCCAGAAATGCCGAAACACGACAGCGGGAAAGAAGGCGTTATTATGCCCGCCTCCAAAAGGGGAATAGCTAGCGCCAGGAATCCCGTCGCATAACAGCCGGGCACTGCGACCCTGTCTGCCGAGCAGATTGCTTTCCTGTTTTCTTTGGAGAGCTCCGCAAATCCATACACAAACGGCGATAGGGTTCTGTGGGCAGTAGACGCGTCAATAATCCTTGTCGATGGGTCTGTGACAAGCCCCACTGCTTCGACTGCGGCATCATCCGGCAAGCAAAGGAAAGCCACATCGCATTCGTTTAACAGCTCAGCCCGCTTAGCAGAGACTTTTCTATCTTCTTCACTAATTTCAAGTATTGTTATTTCTTCATGGCCTGCCAGCCTCTCGCGGATATTAAGACCTGTAGTGCCTTGGCTGCCATCAATGAAAATTTTGTAACCGCCAGCCATATTGGACCTCCTAAAATTTAGTTGTATTGATGTATAATTATACGTCATAATATGGATTTGTCAAGCAAAAAGCCATATTTTTGACATAAATCCGTGTCAATATGCATCTAAGCTGTATAATTATTATCCTTCCTGGATTAATTTTCTTAAGGCTTGGTTAAAAGGCTGGAAAAATCATCCCTATTTTGACAAGATAAACAGGGCTTGATGAAATGTAGTGGTTATGCCGTCAAAGTGACATATATATACACTAATTATTTATTTTTTTCTTATTGTACTATTACCAAAGATTGATGGCGAAACTATTAATGCGCTTTAATTTCAAGGTGTTAAGGATAAGTGACATTTCAACCCACTTTGGCCAAAACTAGCGCTGATAAAAAAATATTAAAAACTGTAGAGTAATTAATAATAAATAATCAGAATACGTACAATACTAGAATATGCGCCCATAGTATGCTGCAAAATATGGAAAGCTGTTGAATTGAATGCCTACATGGCGTTTTTCAGCTAAAATCCATTTAAAACAATACAAATTTGTAACATTTTAGCATCCTAAATCTTCAATAGCATCGGCTTATATGCTATGATAAGTTATTATAGGATGGCTATGTTCAATTTTTTACGAGGTGTACATTGAAATTTATTCATGTTTCAGATTTGCATCTGTGTTCCGGGTTTGTATCTACTTCCCTTTCGCCGGAAATAGCGGATGCCCATAGGGCGCAATTGTGGAAGACATTTCAAGATATTATAGGACTGTGCAGGGATGAATCTGTAGATGTGCTGTTGGTTAGCGGGGATTTATTTGAGTCAGCCTATTCGAGGATATCGGATATCAAATCCATTTCCGATATTTTTGCGAGCATTCCCGACACAAGGATATTTATCTCCCCTGGAAACCATGATTGCATAAACAACTCATCTTATTACAACATTGTCCAATTCCCACCTAACACCCACGTTTTCCGCAAGTATGAGGAAGTGCACATCCCAGAGCTAAACTGCTCTGTGCACGGGTTCGGATGGGATAAAAACCGCTTCAAGGAAATGCCTTTTGCCTTTGGCGAAATCGACAGTTCCCGCATCAACATCTTGTGTTTGCACTGCGATATATTCACCCAAAGCGACTATTTGCCCATCAACCGCAATGACCTTGCTATGGTTGGTTTTGACTATTGCGCGCTGGGCCATATCCACAAAGCGCAACAACTTGGCCAGAATATCTTTTATTCCGGCAGCCCCGAGCCGCTGAACTTCGGAGAGGAAGGCCAGCACGGGTTTGTGCGGGGGACATTTGACGAAAACAAGAAGGCCAGCCTCACCTTCTCAAGCGCTAACCACCGGGAATTTGTGACGCTGCATATTAAAATTGACGCAGAAATGGATATGGACTTTATTAAGAACGAGATTTTGAAGTCTTGCCAAGAAACCATGTCGAAAGATATCTTTCGGATTATTTTCACAGGCATCGCCCACCCGCATATCAGCATAGAAAATGTAATGCTCGAATTGAAAGACGATTTTTACAGCCTTGATTACTATGACCGGACAGTGCCCGATTACGACATAAAAAAAATCTACCAAGACAACAAGGACAACATTGTCGGCAAATTCATTTATTCTCTGACGCAAGACGCCACTAAGGACCCAATAGCTTATAAGGCGCTTCTGTCAGGTTTGGAGGCCCTGCTCTACGGGCAGGAGGACAACTGATGTTTATTAAAGACATTTACCTCGTAGCCTTCGGCAAATTCCATGACAAGAGAATATCCCTCTCTAGCGGGCTAAACCTAGTCTATGGAGGCAACGAGTCAGGCAAAACCACAATGCACAAGTTTATCGAAGGGATGTTTTTCGGCTTTTTCAAGCCATATTCTAAAAACAAGATTTACACCCCTGAGCAGCTTAAGTACACCCCTTGGAGCGGTTCTGACTACAAAGGGACGATGGTTTACGAAAAAAACAACCGGCAATACCGTTTGGAGAGAAGCTTCGCCAAGAACAATGAGTACGTGAGGCTTTATGACGACTACACGGGAACTGACCTGACAGACACCCTTGACTACGATAGCTCCTACAAGCTGCCAAAAGCCAATAAGCATATTCCTGTGAACAATGTCCTTTTCAAGAACACAGTGAGCATTGGCCAGCTGTCAAACATCACCGACCAGGATCTTGTGAGGGAGATTGGAGACTTGTTTGTGGACACCAGCGGCACCCATTCTTCAGGGGTATCGCTCAAAGACGCAATAGACCGCCTGGAAAAGCTCAAATCAAAGATCGGCACTAAAAACCAAACCCGCTCCCCGCTGGGGATCGCAACAGCAGCGCTCAAGACTTTGGAAATTGAAAAGTCTAAAAGCGAAGAGATATCGGCATTAAATAAAAAACGCTATATCGAGCTGCGCAAGACCGAAGGCGCCATTGCCAGGCTAAACACCCAGAAAAGCCAAATACAAGAACAGCGCGAACACAGCAAGCTTGGAATGGCAAGGACCAAATATGAAAGATGGCAAAATTTGCTAGATGAAAGCCAAAACTTGGAGCAAGGCTTGGCTAACTCCACAATGATTGACGAGACTCTTGCCAGCGAGTTTGACAAGACAAACGCAGCTATAGACTTTACCAATAGGACCTTGGTGAACATGTCTGTCCAAAAAGAGCACTTGGAGCGCCAAGTCAATTCTGCCAGCGCCCAGCTCAACGAAATCAACCAGAATGTCAAAAACATTCCAATTGAAGAAATGGTTGAAGACAAGACAGTGCTTGAAAGCACAATAAAAAAGCTTGAAAACATAACAGCTGAAAGAGAGTCGATTGAAGACTCCTCCATTGAGAAAAAATACGAGTCAGTGCGAAAGCTTCAACGCCTCTTCTCTGTCTTTGGCACTATTAGCGCCATGATCGCAGTAATTTCGATCATCTTGCATTTTCCGACCGACCAGAGGAATCTGCTTTATGTAGCAATCGGCTTTGCCCTGCTAGGCACAGTTCTTTTAGCCATGTGGGCGATAACAAACAGAAAGCGCAAGCAAGTGGAAGAAGAGTTCGAGCGATACGACACTATTTACAGCCGGTATGCAAACATGGCTATCGTCTGCGAGATCGATATAGAGCAATTCAAGAAAAAGTACGGGTGCAAAAACCTCACCGAGCTGGAAGACCTGCTGTCAAACACGCAGATGATCACATCAAAGATTTATGAGCTTGAAAAGCAGGAAACAGTATATTCCAGCAGTTTAGCTGAGCTAAATGAAAGGATCGCCCAGTTGAACCAAGACTTGGAGAACCTCAAAACCAACGCCGACAGCTATCTTGAGAAAGCAGGGGTCAAGACCTTGGAAGAGTTCACAACCTCCACATTGGCTATGAGGGAACAAGCTGTGTTCAGGGCAAGGCTAGAGGCAAACAAAGAGCAGTTGAATGCGTTGTTGTCAGGAATAGACATAGAAGTCATGGAAAGCGAAGCGAAACAAGCTATCAGCTTGGGTATCTCCCCTTCTTCCATAGAGTCTTCTGGAGCTGACGAGGCCATTGACCGCAGCAACGACGAGCTTCTGCAATTGACCAGTGAAGCAGCGGCGCTGAGGGCTGCAATCAATGAAGCGGAATCCTCCGTGCGGCCGCTCAACGAAATAGTTGAGGAAATCGTGCAAGTGAAGACGAAGCTAAATGACTATGAGACAGAGTTGAAAGCTTACAGCTTGGCAATCGAAAAAATAAACAGCCTTTCCCAAGATATTTCAGAGTCCTTTGCAGAGGCGTTTAACTCATATGTTTCAGCGATGATCTCGGAAATCACCAAGGGCAAATACACCCGGGTGCTGGTCAACGACAGGATCCAAATTAAAGTTGAAGACAAGGAACTCGACCAATTTGTCGATGTAAGCAGCCTCTCCGGAGGCACCATTGACCAGCTCTATTTCTGTGTGAGGTTTGCAATCATGGACCTTATCATCAAGGACAAGCAAATCCCTGTGTTTTTGGATGACTGCATGCTCCAATACGACGATGCCAGGCTAGGCAATATTTTGAACTTGATATGCGAAAAAGCAAAAGACAGGCAAATTATCCTGTTCTCTTGCAGAAACGCCGAGAGGCTTTTGCTTGACAGCAAGGGCTATCCGTATAACTTCGTAAACCTGTCCTCGCCCCAGTTGGTCACAGCGCAATGAGCCAGATTGTCTGCGGCATGTCAGGCGGAGTTGACTCCTCTGTAGCCGCTTTTTTGCTAAAAGAGCAGGGCCATGATGTCATTGGGGCATTTATGCGCAATTGGGACGAGGAAGGGTGCCCTGCAGCCCAGGATTATGAAGATGCCAAGAGCGTTTGTATAAAACTTGGCATACCTTTATACTCCGTTGATTTCACCAAAGAGTACAAAGAACGTGTATTTAGCTATTTTCTTGAAGAATATGGAAAAAACAGGACACCAAATCCCGATATACTCTGCAACAGCGAGATAAAATTCAAGTGTTTCCATGACTACGCTTCGAATGCTCTTGGCGCAGAGTTTATAGCGACTGGCCACTATGCAAAGATTGACAAAACCGGATCCAAAGCCCGCCTTCTAAAAGCGAAAGACACATCCAAAGACCAGACATATTTCCTTTCCTATTTGAGCCAAGAACAACTTGCCCGGTCATTGTTCCCCCTTGGGGACATGCTTAAAACTGAGGTCCGGCAGATCGCTGACAAGCTTAGTTTGGCCACAGCCGGAAAAAAAGACTCTACAGGGATTTGCTTTATTGGAGAGCGGAATTTCAGGGAATTTTTAATGAACTATTTCCCGGCGACCCCTGGGGACATCGTAGACATTTCGTCTGGTAGAATACTTGGTAAACATATTGGTCTGGTGTATTATACGATTGCGCAAAGGAAAGGCCTTGGAATTGGCGGAATTGGCAACGGGCAGCCATGGTTTGTCTGCAACAAAGACCCTGGCAAAAATACCCTTTTCGTTGCCCAGGGGCCAGACCATCCAGCTTTGTTCAGTTCCGGATTCGCATCAGAATCATCCAGCTTTATTGCAGGCGCTCCTTTACAAAAAAGCTTTAGCGCAAACGTCAAGTACCGCTACATGCAGAAGGAAGTGCCTGCAGACATTAAAACCGGCAAATCCGGTGATCTGGCAGTCACGTTCCAAACAAGGCAAAAAGGGCTCGCACCCGGCCAGTATGGAGTCTTCTACGTGGATGACGAGTGTATCGGAGGCGCGCAAATTGACAACATACTTAACTAGATTTTAGAAAATTAGGTGGCAAACATGGCAAAAAAATATCTGCTGGCTCTGTTGCTTATGGGGATTTACGCCATAACGAGCATGTCCTGCAAGCCGTTCGTCGAACACTCGAAAGCTGCTAGCGACATAGCGAATTCATGGGTTTTAGATAGTGTATATTTGGACACAAAAGCCATAGAGGCCAACTCTGATTCTTTGGCTTTGGGGCCAAGCCACACAGGGAGGTTTTCAAGCGTCAAACTGGTAATACATAACAACAATTCAGGCAGTTTCTTAATTTCCAAAGTTGGGATTAATGAGGATGGCACTGCTAATGAAGAGCAAATAGAGACATCAACAATAAGCTTCACATTATCTAATGTGGGCGAAGGATCTTTTACAATGAACGTGGAAGGCTCCCCTGTCAGCTACAAATTCTCAGTTGACAAACCTGCCTCGTTGATGCATTTATACAGGTATGCAAGCGACGGCGGCGAGTACCATTTTTATTACCGCAAAGAAGGCGTAGTCTAAAAAATGCCAAATAATGATCCATGTGGTAGTTTCAATATTGAAATGAGCCGCTACAACCTCTAAAGTCCAAAAACTGGCTTCTTGCCGCTGCTTAGCTGCAAGAGAGCCAGTTTTTCGCTTTGCACTGTTTAAACTAAAAGCCAGATTATGGCGGTGCTAAAAGATGCGGGATCTACATCCACAGCTTCTCGAGGAACAGCCGGCTCCTTTGTGGTTTTTTGGGTTCAACCTTCGGCTAGCCCCTTTTCTTCCTCTTTAGAACGCTCCTCACCTAAACTCATTGTTTTAGCAGCAGCTTTGCGCAGGTCATCTCATAAAAATCGCTCGATATGGACGCCCACTTGCCATCAATGTCCCAGACTGGGCTGTCGAGCGACACCTGCACACTAGCCGTATCCGGCATAAACGATATTTTTTTTGTTATGATATCCTCATTTTCTAGAAGCTCTTTGGCAATCTTAAGCAGCTCATGCTGGTTAGAAGCATTGTTTACCCACATTGGCCAACCGCTCTCTTTTGTGAGGCTGTTGAGTTCATCCCTATACAAAGACCCTGCCATTGGAGTTATGAAACTCAATTCCAAACCTGTAATGCCATCTCTTGCTTTGATGCTTTTTTTGTATATTTTGTGGGTCTTTCCTGAAAACCTCTGGTCAATAAGCGCAAATACTTGGTTTTGCTCCATTTGGTCTTTGCCAGCATTTAGCTGCACCTGTTTTGGGGCTTCTCTTGTTGCTATCCTCAGCTGCAAACCAGTCATGCCGCTAAAAGCAGCTTGGATGGCTAGGGCATCTTTTGGAAGCTGTCCAACTGTGGCTTGGAAATAGCCCTCAGTCCTGAAATATGACACTTTTGTCCCTGCGTGGTTTTCGATAAGCCGGTTTATGAGCACTTCTGCGGCAGCAGGGTTGCATTCAGCATTGATTTGCGTCTTCCATTTGCTTTCCTGCTCAAATGCGGCAATTTCTTCACTATATGCCTTTTGGGCAGCCAAAGGAAAGTTGAAGCTCAACAAAGCGATTTTTTCATCATGGCGGGCGCCTTTCTTGTAAAGCCCGCTGTCTGCTGGAAAATAGTTGTCCACCAGGGCAAGCATGGCATTCACTTCCATAGCCTCTTCCGGCGCTTCCAAGGAATCAGGGTCTACAGCGTGGAACACAAATGGCCGTTTGATCTCTGTCTCAAAGTAATTGCCTGTATTTATCAACCCGCGAAAAGCCTGAAGCTCGTCATTGCCGCTATCTATCCCGTATGCCTGTCTAGGCCATCTGCCATAGCATACATAAAACAAATCTTCCAATACAAACGCCTTGTTTGTCCCATATGAGCTTAATACAAATTCCCAGAGGCTTTTGGAAACATCATTTCCGTTTGTGTTTTCCCATGGCACGCATTTATCTGGTTTCTGGGCTCGCCTGTCATCTTGTTTCCTCTTGTTGCGCACTACAAGATCAAAAACCTCGCCATTTTTGGGTATGTAAACATCGCCATTAAACTCTTTTTGGAATGCCAAGCCCAAAGAGTTCACCACATCTTCCCCGCCATGATTGAAAAAGACTTGCCTTGCCCCCAGTTGCTGTGCAAGAGAAAGGATTTCCAACTTGTCGGCATGGGCTGACAGGCCAAACATGCCTATATCGCATTTTACAGGCACTGTCCTGTCCCCCAGTTTCAACACTAAATCGCTTGCGCTATCAGGCGCATTAGCGACATCCATCAATTGCCTGCCCGGAGACTCCTCGTCTTGGTATCCGGTCAAAGCGATAGCGTTATTCTCGCCCCCTGCAAGCTTTTCGGCGTAAAATTGGCTCGGGCCGCCATTAAGCATGCCAGAGCTTGAAATAATCACGAGAGGGTCTTTGCTGGCAACAATCTGTTCGCGCAGCGCCCTGTCGCGGTTTACTGAAACCACGTTGTCGTTGTAGAAAATGTCCCTTCCACGAAGGATCCGCTTTCCATATTGGGTCCGCAAGTAATTTGGGTTGCGGGCAAAAGCCAAACATACATCGTTGACCATGCCATCGACGAAGACCCGCAGATTTTTGGGGAGCTGCTTTCGGTTGATAGCCCTATGTATCAACAATATAATTTCTTGGGATCTGCCGAGGGCAAAAGCAGGAATAAGCAATTTGCCCCCGTTTGAAATTGTGGAGGCAATTTTTGATACCAGCCGGTCTTCCTCTACAGCCCTATTGGAGTGGAGCCTGTCTCCGTAGGTAGACTCAAAGACAGCCACATCAGGCATCAGCTTCGGAAAGGTCGCGCCCTCCACAGTCTGCTGGCGGGCGACAGAGAAATCCCCGCTGTAGAAAAAGCTGCCTTCATCGCCTGCAATAAAAATCCCGACAGCGCCTGCTATATGGCCTGCGCCATAAAATGTGACTTGGATATTGCTGCCTTCAATAGGCGCAAACGTGTGCACGGGAGAATAGCAAACAATACTGTCCAACATAGCCTCCACGTGGATTTCGGCGTACATTGGAATTTCAAGCTCCCTTTGGTCCATTATTTTCAAGCTGTCATAGAGCAATATTCGAATCAGGTCTTTTGTCGCATGTGTCATGTATATCTTTACATCGGGGAACTCCCTTGACAACACGGGAAGGGCGCCTGAGTGGTCCATATGGGCATGGCTAAGCAATATGCAATCCACTTTGTCAAAATCATGGATAATTGACAAATCAGGAAGCATATCGCCTGCCATGCGCACTCCACAGTCAAGTGCGATATTCATGCCGTCAAGCTGGAGCATTAGAAAGCTTGCGCCTATCTCAGACGCGCCACCGCCAAATGATAATTTCATATTAGTTCTTTGCCTTTCGCTAATAAAATTGCTGCCTTGCAGCCTAATAATGATAGCACTAACACTAAGCTTGGCCAAGGGCTTGGGGATGTTAAAGTACCTGCCACATAAAGAGTGAATTCTTGCACGCTAAAAAAATGCAATATTTTTTAGCGTCGCCTACTTTAAGACATATATTTACTAATAAAGAAATATATGGTCAAAATATTTAGGCAGTGCATATCTTGAGTGTCCAGATTAATCTGCTAGGAAGGGGGAAAGTTGGGTCACTTTTTTTGGTAAGCGACTAGAAATTAAGGAGAAAAAATATGTTCAAAAAGTTGTCACTTAGAAATTTTCAGCCATGCTTTTGGTTGTTTTCACAGTGATGTCTGTAGCCACCGCCAGCCTTTGCAGCTTCTAGGACAGGATTGATACCACATAGTGCCGTTTATGGTAATTACTTGATTGAGACGGAACTGAACCACCACCGCCTGGAAGGCGGTGGGTTCAGGTGTTGCGGCTGGAAGCCGCCTAAAGCACCTTAGAGCTCGTCGATGCCGAAATTGTCTTGTTTCAGGTT
>WRIE01000044.1 GCA_009782875.1 Eubacteriaceae bacterium
TCTCTAGTTATGTCGCTTGGATATTTATTTCTCATATAATGGTAAACAGCCTTTTTAGCGTTATTATACCATTTATCGACATTTATGGACATATTAAACAGCCTCTAAGGGAATGATGGAACGCCAAAAAGGCGGGATGATACTCATGTCTTCCTCAGGGGGGGTAGTGGGCACTCCATTTATCCAAGTATACTCTGCGACGAAAGCTTATGGGTTCACATTGGCTGAAGCTTTATGGGGAGAGCTCTCCGAGTATGGCATCGATGTAATGGCAGTCCTTCCTGGCAATACAATCGGCCAAAGCTTCAGCGATGTTCCTGCAGGAACCCCCGGGTTCCAGACAGGCGCAGAGGTTGTCCAAGAGGCATTCGAAGTCTTTGGGACAGTTCCTGCTATGCTTGCCTGGGACACATCCAGGGAAACTCTCTCCTCGATGTTCCCAGTGGAGGCCAGAATGGGGTATATCCTCAAGATGAAAGAATTGATCTCAGCAGTCAGGGATGAACACGGATCTGGTTCAGACGCTAAACCATAAAAACAGGCCGATTTTGTGCATGGGAAAGCAATATCGCTATTGAGCCATTTTCGCTGCCATATCTAAAAGAGTATCTAGGCTAACGGGTGCAAAATTGTTCACATCCACTCCTACATTGAAGGCAGGACCACTCAAATGTTTTATCCTTTCTCCAGACGTTAGGGAATTGTGGACATGCCCATACAAATGCATTGCCCCCCTGAAAAACTGCTCCCATTCTAAAATTGGATAATGGAACAGGACAATATTCGGCGCCCCTTTCAGCCACAATACATGGTACCACTAAAAAACATCGCCAAATGCGCCATTTCTATCCAAGAACTTGTCGAGGTTGCCACGGATGAAGTATTTTCGCCCATTTAGCGTCGAAAGGCACCTTCTGGCATCTTGGGCTGGTTTCATTGTGAAATCGCCTAAAACATATATATCATCGCCGGATGCCACAACTGAGTTCCAATCGGCAATAAGGGTATTATCCATTTCACCAACAGAAGAGAATAGCCGGTTGCAATAGGCAATAATGTTGTTGTGCCCAAAATGTAAATCGGATGTAAAAAAGACCATTACCATTGTCTTGTCACCATGTCTACGACTAGTTTTCTTAGAGGATGTTTAGTATCTCCTCAAAAGAACTGAAATGAATGACAAAACAAACATTTGGCAAAATGTGCCCAAGCGCCTTTCGCAAACCTTCCACAGCCTCCGGCAATTATCAGCCCATCCGAATGATCTTTCAACAATCCATCTATTGGGAAAGGCTATGAACATATGGGCCTCGTTGCGTCTGGCAATCTCTTCTTTCGCGTCAATCAGCCCTTTTATTGCTTTTGCAAAGCTCTCTCCAGTATAAGCGCTGCCGGCTAAAACAGTCTCGACGCTCTCGTATTTGCCGGAATTAATTGCAGCCAGCTCTATTGGCCCATCCCTGTCTGTAAAATCGGCTGTCGTGGCATGTATGCCATGGGGCAGCCCTAAAACGTCAACCGCCAAGCGCACTTTCGCCCCTGATATTTTTTCCCCGCATCATAACCTTTCTCGCTTGCTGTGAATGCGTTTTTAATGCTTTTTGAGTCGATGGCCAGCATCGACGGACCAGGGCTTCTCCCGTTTATGGTCCGCTCTGGCATAGCAAGCTCTTCTAGAACTTCCTCAAAAGTGCTGCGCTCATCGTGTTCTGTGTAGTTTATTTTGCCCCATTTTCGATAATGGCAGTAAACAACCTCCCATTTTGGAAAGTCGTGGGGCAATGCCCTCCATCTGCATACTTAACATATAGTATCGCACAAAAATATCATAAAGGCCATATTTGTATGGCCTTGTTGCTTCGGTGGCTGACTCTAAAAATGGCTTTATAATCTCGAATTGGCCTCTAGTTATGTCGCTTGGTTATTTTTTTCTCATATAAAGGTAAATTTTATTGTGATTATACCATTTATATACATAATAGACATATTAAACAACCCCTTAGGCTTACCACTTATTTAATAGATTGCGTGTGTTTTTCAATTTCATTTTTGCTTCTTGGAATGAAACTCGCTTTGGCTTTCTATTGTATAATTAGTAATCAGCTACATTTGTTGGTTTGCAGTTTAGGAGTTGGATTCTATCAACCCAATGTTTTTTTGGAGGTACACATAATGATTAAAAAACAAGTTAGCTCTTTTGCCGACCAGATATTTGACAGATTTGAAACAAGGTTTAACAAGAAAGAGAAAGCGACTTTTATTGAATTTGCAAAAGCAAACTTCATCGAGCTCGGATATAGCAGCTCAACTATCACTATCCAGGAAAGCATTTGGGGCAAAAACCTGGTTGTGGGAGACCCCGGGGCTGATATTTTGATCACTGCCCATTATGACACGCCCGCAAGCAATGGGCATATAGCCCTCCCAGCTAGGGAATTTCTTGGCACTGTATACTCGACTGTGGCTAGCCTTGTGCTAATGGCTTTTCTTTTCATGCTAATCGGGTACGCATCATCGATAATACCTAGCGCATTAAGCAGGATTGTCTATAACCTGCTGGCTTTCGGATTCATTATTTTTCTGTTTACAGTTAAAAACATGCACAACCATAACGACAACACCAGTGGTGTTGTCGGCGTTTTTAATATGGCTGCCAAAGTTTCCCAAAATGAGGCACTGAAGGGCAAGGTTTGCTTTGTTTTATTCGACTCTGAGGAGCTTGGCTTGCTAGGCTCAATGGCTTTTGCAAAATATCGCAAAACGAATTTCCCCGACAAAGCCGGCAGCCTTGTCATCAATCTGGATTGCATTGGTAATGGAGACCGGTTATTGGTCTCATCTAAGAGTGACCATGAATTATGGCACGCAGTCGCATCTTTTTTTGAAACTGAAGGTTTCCAAGTAGAAAAAAAGCGGGCTTCGATATTTTATATGAGCGATAATGTCAACTTTGAGCGGGGAGTCCTCTTGTCTTTTGTCAAGCAATCAACGCTGGGACATCCTTATATGCCATTAATCCACACAAACAAAGACATGATTTGTGATATTGAGTTAATAAACCGCCTTTGTGAGTCTATATATAAATATGTGTCATTATAGAACTTATTTTAAACAAAGGAGTAGCCGCTATGCTTGGCTGGCGTAATCCCAAGCCATAGTGGAAAGTAAAAGCTTCAATGGAAAAAAAGAGCAGTTTAGCGCCTGGTTTTGTCTTATTTGCGATTTCGATCATATTTTTGATTACTGCTGGATCCCTGCTTCAAACCCGATATGGGCTTATGGGGCTTGCAGCGACAGAGATCGGCCTGCTTGCAATCGCCATTTTAGGGGCAATGTCGTTGCCCGGCGGCATTCGCAAGGCATTCGAGGTCAAAATGCCGCAGCTAAAGGAAGCGTCTGCGAGTTTTTGTGTTTACATTGGGACATATGGGTTTACAATTGGAGCCGCAACCCTGCTGCTTTATCTATTCCCGGCAATGGCGGAGGTAAGCAATGCAATCAATGATTTTTTTTCCGAGGGAGGATGGCTGTTGGTGGTTGCCGTCTCGATCTTGCCTGGAATTTGCGAAGAAGCCCTCTTTAGGGGCACAATCCAATCAGTGTTTTCTAAAATACAAACTATTTGGATCATTGTTGCTATAACAGGTGTGCTCTTCGGGTTGTTCCATCTTGATGTGTACCGGTTTTTGCCGACAATGATCCTTGGTTTTGGTTTTGCGTACATCATGGCCAAGACAGGAAATTTGCTTTATTCAATTTTATTGCATATGATCCACAACTTTCTGGGCATAATGCCACTATTGTTCTCTAATGGGGAGGCCGCAGCAAATGAGGCAGCAGTTGTTGCCAATCCCATCCAGGTTGCAGGCTCTGCAGCGATTTTCTTCGGGATGGGGTTTCTGTTTGTAGCCTTAGGGGTTAGAAAGTTCAATGGGGAGAGCCTACATAAGGGCAATAAAAAGCAAACCTTGCTCACCATAATTTGCTTTGTTGTTATCGCCGCAGGTTTTATGGCGATCAACAGCAGCGCAGGGGCTGTTGCATGCGACATGGATCTTTCACTCACGTTTTACGAGGAGTATAACGAATCAATAAGCTTTGATTCGCCGGTGGCTGGGGTTTACCAAGTTGAAATATCTATTGACACTAATGGCTCCAGAGGTTATGTTGAGCTCTTTGATACAAATGGCAAACTGGTTTTCATGTCAGGGGAAGGAACCTCTTTTTCAGCAAGCGGCCCGGTGAGCCTTGAAAAAGGCAGTTATTTTTGCCACATTGTCATAGACCCGGTCCAGGAGGACCAGCACACACAGGCAAATGTCAAAGTGCTAGTCAAAAGATAGTATTTACCGGTTGAGGAAATTGGTTGCCTTGGGAGTCTGGGCACCTTGTTTTTCTTTGGGGGCGAAACCAGCTCGGTCTCCTCGCCCCCCAAGCCCCCCAAGGCAAGTTTTAATGTCGATAGAGCCATAAGCCTTGTCTCCAGCCACTTTTGCCCATTTCCTTGTCTCCAAGCTGTTTGCGAATCATGCAGCAAATATCGGCAAAGGAGCTAGCGATGGCACAGCCCGCCACTTTTTTGGTAGCTGCTGCAAATAGGAGAGCCGCAGCCGATTCCACCCACGGCTCACGCTTCATCGATGTGTCGAGGATGATGTTGGTGCCAATCAAGTCCTTCAAATTTCTCCGCTAGTCTTTCTGCTTTGACTTGCTTGATACCTAGATCCTCCCCGTTACACGGGATTATGCCGATGAGTGAATTAACTATATCCACTTTGCTTTGTTTTGTGCTGGAAAGCTTTGCGCTGCTTTTTCCGTTTTTGGTGATAAAAATGTCTTGTTCGGCAACTAAGGAGAGATACTTGCCAATATTGTTTTTGAACTCGGCCACAGTTGCTATCATCACAAATCCACTTTACATAAACAGAAATACTTTATTGTATTGCTTGTTATTCTAATACGCCAATCGAACAATACTGTCAATGCAAATCGAACAGTAAATAATATTTGCATGAAACAGCGCCTAACGCCCGAAAACTCGCCCGCAAGCGAATGGAATCACTTGCTGAGAAAACGCTGGAGTGTCACAAGTTGATCAAGCTCTTTTTGCTTTGGGATGATAAACTAAACGAAAAAACTGGCTTTATTGCGCTCTATAAAGCGGCTGGAAAGCCAGTTTTTTGCTATTTAGTGGCTGTTGTGATAACTTCGCAACAGCGCATCTTAATTGAAGGCTAGATATTCAAAAATGCGTTGCAGCACCTTCTCCTATGCTCTTCCCTCTCTTCTGGGGACGCGTCTGGATATCTCTCGTCAAGGTAACGTATTATCAAATTATAGAGTTTATACTCGTCTACTGCCATATATATCTCCTTATGCGTTTAATTGTGGGCTTCTAGTATTTAGCGTTGTTGTGGACCCATTCGTTCAATGCCCTGGTCTTGTCGGGGTCTTTGTCGCCTGGGGCGATGAAGGACCTGTCGTTGCCAAAGATCAAACCGCCGCCTGGAGCGCACAAATCGATGACTTTTTTAGCTTCTTCAATACATTCGTCAACTGTGGAAAACCTCATTGTTGAAGATGGGACACCTGCAATGATTGTGAACTTGTTGCCGAAGCGTCTTGTGTATTCTTCGTACTCTCTCGGCTCTACAAGGCCTATCAGGCTTGTGTCTGGCAAGTCTTGCAGATAGTCGAAGTGTTGCTGCCATGCTCCCTCGAAATTGGACAGGTATCTTGTGCCGCAATCGAAGTATAGTTCAACTGCTTTTCTCCAATATGGCCAGTAAATCTTGCCAAATGCTTCGGCATTGAGAAATACTGGAATATGGTGTTGTTTTTGCGCCCATGGGAATGGTGGAAGGACTGTTCCTGGAGCTGGCAGAGTCCTTTCAGCATATGGGGTCAATACTTCAATCGCCTTCTGGATTTTCTCAGGATAGCGGCGGATATCAGCAAGGGTGTTTCTAAAGCCGCGGAAATAGTCAAAGAATGTGTCCATGACCACGCCGCCGCCCATGGAGCCTTGCACCACTGGCAAACCTAGCTGCTCTTCCACTGCTTGCCTGGCATAGGACTGCGCATGCTCCCTTGGCTTGTCAAGTATCTTGGCTACTACCTTGTAAGACTCTTCGTCATCGGTCTCCGCGAAAATTGAAAGTTTTCTTTGGCTGAGCTTTGCCATGAGTTTGAAAGGATCCTCATAGAACTCTTCATACTCTGCAACTGTCATGCTTGAGCAATCATAGTGCTGCGGCGTCACTCCATTTGGAGACACATAATGCTCAGGGCTATTGATCTCTACACTCATTTTGAGCATGTGGCCAGCGCCTGCAGCCCTTACTCCATCGTAAAAGAAGCCATCATTGGCTTTCACGTAGCACTCCGCCTCGCGCTCGTAGTTCTCAAGCACATCCATTAGTTTGTAGCCGGCATAGCCGATTGCCCAATGGGATACCTGGCTTAGGATGGGAACCCTGTCTGGCTCGTTGAGGCTTACTGTTGTCTGGAACCTGTCGACACGTTCATCATACAGTTTTTTTAATTCTTCAGTCATTGCTCCTCCTGGTTCTCGTGCAAGTTGTCTTGCAGATTTTAATTTTTT
The DNA here is from genome assembly GCA_009782875.1 of Eubacteriaceae bacterium. GTDB lineage: Bacteria > Bacillota > Clostridia > Eubacteriales > Anaerofustaceae > WRIE01. The sequence goes on from WRIE01000044.1 coordinate 6,605, forward strand.
GGTCTTTGTGGCTTGGAATATTTGTGACGTACTCCCGCCACTTATCGCTGCGCTTGTTTTATCAACCGCTTTGGCCTGAAGTGGCGGCTTCTCGTATTAATGCCGTTACACACCAGCAAGCGTAAGCGAGCTAACCCCATGTGTCCCACGGTTCAGTACAAGAAACAAAACAAGCTTGTCCACATGAAAAACCGGTGTAATGGCTAGAAAAATGTAGATGAAAACTATATAGAATTAGTTTAAATGATAGTTTTCGCACACCTATAGAATAAAACAACTTAGAATTATTGTCAAGCCATTCAAGACAAAATCTGTATAATATGCTAATCGTTTCAATTCTGTATCCAAAGATGCTATCAACAACACTATAGACAGCTTGCCGACAAGCTTCAAGGACAAAATGGATAGCCTTATTACAGAAAACATCAAGCGCTGTGATGGCATTCTAGAATTAATAACTTCTCATACATTATTCCCAAAAGTGTGAAAGCCACAACAAGTGGAAAATGCTTTGACATCGAGTATAGGAGATTTTCATCCCAATTTTCCTTAGTTGCTATAGGCATTTCATTAATTTTGCTCTTTTTCGATTCCACCTGCCAAATTTCGATGAATATTTCGTCTTCGTTTGGAATAAAATTATGCCATATTTTAGCATGTGATTTTATTTAAACTTGGAGGTATTGCTTTTGGAAGATAATTCACCACAACGATACAACAAGCACAACAGCTCGTTGATGTTTCTTCTTGTTTCCAGCCTATTATGTATTTTGCTTACCAGTTTCTTTAAAATGAACGAGGTTAATCGCATAAAAGCTGCACAAACCAAAAGCGTAGCGAGCGTCAATCCATCTTCAGCACAGGCAAGGGACAGCAACAAGGTCCAACCTTTTCCGGAAGCTGCTGCGCTGCCATATGATGATACTGCCAAGGTGTATCTGCCAGTGGTTATTGATTTGAAGTACATTGATGCGGCTGATGAAAAAGCAGTGGAGAAAGACTCCATATATGAAACCTTGCTATTGCGGCTAAGTGAAGCTGACAACCAGTCGACCCAAGTAGTCTCTGTATATGAAGAGACAAACAGCAATTACCAGTTTTGGGAAAGATCAAAATTCTTTGGCGCTGCATTCTGCCTGTACGTGGAAGACATTGACTACGAAGACACATTAATCGAATTCAATGAAAAGGGCGAATGGCAAGAGTACACTCCTGGAGCAAGGCTGAGGTTCAGGCTTGATGAGGCGGCTTACCTCAAATTCAGGTTTACCGCGTCATCCGGCGAACAGTTCTCTTTTTTTCTCACTAACGAAAAACTGTAGGCAAGGGACAAACCCCATGAACAAGAGCGTTCATGGGGTTTTTTTTGATTGGAGGCTTATCCTTCATGAGAATACTACTCGCCTTTCAACGTTATACAGAAACACTGTTTTATCCTATGCTAAGTTTTTTTTCGTAAGTCTTTTTTTTTTTAGGTGATATGGCTTCTAAACATCCACCTGTTTTCGTTTGTTGAAGTAAGCGGCAATGGCTCTTCACCTTCAACTTCGGCGACACGTGGATTATACACGTTAGTTCCATTACCGCTCACTTCTATATAAAAACCCTTTGGGGTGTTTGTCTCCCCTGATCTGTAAAGCCTGGTACTCATAGATTATCCTCACAAATTCTGATTTTTTTTTAGTAGATATCTGTAATTCATAGCAATTGTGATCTTGTTCGCTATTATTATCGCCACACCCGGCAAGAATAAACGTGGAAGTTGCTTCCAAGCGGCTGCAATTCTAATTGTAATTTAATATTAGTATTTAAAAAATAATACCTAAAAAAAAGCGGAAATAAATGGCTTGTATGACTTGTAACAACTAAATAAATATAGACTAACACATCATATATATAAGAATATAATGGATTAGTTTACATGTTGCAAGTTATTAAGGCAAAGCCAGAAAAGCCATGTTTTTTCTGAAGATGTCTGCACACGATTTGCTAACTTTCATAATATGTAATGAATAATACTTATTAGGAGGATTTCAACTTGGAAGATAGAATCAACTCTACATCCAGACGATGCGTCGATTGTCTTGTAGTAAAGAAAGTTTATGACGCATTCAGCAGAAGAGAATGCCTAGAAAACCTTCCGTTTGAAATAGAATATCCGGATGAATGCACTAATGATTACACATTCATTCGTACTGAATTTGGAAAGGCAACAATAGAGAACTATGAGAGCGAGCCATTCTTCACAGAGATCGACGAATGCCATTCAAAATTAAAAATGGTTGTCGGAGTTCCAGTTTATGCGGTAATAAAACGCAACTGCGACAACAAGCTCTTTAGGGTTTGCGCATATCCAAAATGTTCTGGGACAGTCCAAAGGGACAACATTGTACGCTTCCCAGTAGACGCGTCCGTATACACCCCAAGGCAATTCCTGCGCCAAGGCAGATTTGAGCCATACGTGGAGAGTCTTGTTGAGACTGGCTGCGCTAATCTTATGCAGAACGCCACACTCGTGCTCACTTTAGGATTCTTCTTTATCATTAAAGTTGTCACCGACGTCACTCTCAAGATACCGAACTTCGGTTATTGCGATGCTCCGGAGGAGAACAACTTGAGCATGGATCAAAAGTTCTGTGAAGTATTCCTTGACGACAAGCAAACGCCTTTCCCGACTTTCTTCCCAGACGATTGCAAATAATAGTACTGAATTCAACAAGCTGTCGAAAGATAGCTTGTTTTTTTTCACATTTTATACTAATAGTGCCAGTGTTGATAACTGCAATTGGCTTTCCGGCGCTCCAAAACTATGCAATGCATGTAATTGGTATAATATGTTTCAATTACAAGCTCAAACTGGTGTTTTATCTACATTAAGCAGCGAAAAACTGATAAATTGCACTGTTTTCGGCATCTTCTTTATATGATTATTGAACTAAAAGACAATACCGGCATATACACGGCCATGTTGAAAACATGTTGATACTTTGTTTGCGGATTGACAGTGTTTGTATTTAACCCCAATTGATATCAACACACTTCCAAAGCGTCGCTCGTTGCGCTCCTTGGGGCGACCCCTAAAAGGAAATCTTTTCGCCTGGTGTACCCGAGAGAGGCTATTGCCTCGTTGACAGTGGCAAAGGCGATAGGGGCTGTGTTGTTCTCATGGCTTAAATGCCCGAGCATTATCCTCTTAGTGCCCGACTCCACAAGCTTTGCGCAAATGGATCCAGCAGAGCTGTTGCTCAAGTGCCCTAGCGAGCCCAAAATCCTGCGTTTGAGGAATCTGGGATATGGTCCTGCCTCAAGAAGGGCAACATCGTGGTTTGACTCTATAAAAACAGAGTCGGCGCCTAAGAGGTTGTCCACTATTGTTTGGGTAGCCTCTCCCAAATCAGTTATCACAGAAAGGCTTTTATCCCCATCGGCGATTCTAAAGCCCACAGGGTCTGCTGCGTCGTGGGAAGAGGGGAACGGGGTGATTTTTAGCTTGCCAACAAAAAAAGGGCTCAAATTTTCAAATATTGAGAAAGGGCCATACCCGCTGTTTTGCAGCCGGTTGCTAAATGCGCAGTAAGTGGCCTGGTTTGAAAAAAAATGCAGTTTGTGCCGGCGTGAGAGCACTTCAATGCCGCTCACATGGTCTATATGCTCATGGGTGATTAAAACAGCCGAGATTTCGCTAAAGGAAACCCCCACTGTGTGGAGGGCTTTTTGGATCCTGGTGGCTGAAACACCAGCATCAATAAGCAGCTTCACATCCCCGTCCTCGACTAACAGGCAGTTGCCCGATGACCCAGAGAACAAGGAGATGAGCCTCAAGGGCCTATTCTCCTGATTTGGGCGCCCAATGAAGACATCTTTCCGATAATATTGTCATATCCCCTGTCGATGTGCTGGATTTCTGAAATCTCGCTTTCACCTTCGGCCATTAGCGCTGCAACAACCATTGCCGCGCCTGCCCTTAGGTCTGTGGCTTTTATCTTTGCCGCTTGCAGCTGGGGTATCTTTGAAAACTCAGCCACGTTTCCGTCGACTGTCACATCAGCCCCCATCTTCCGCAGCTCGTCTAAGTATGCGAACCTGTTCTCAAATATGTTTTCTTGTATAGTGCTTTTGCCTTCGGCTATGCAAAGCAACGCTCCCATTGGCTGTTGCAAATCTGTCGGAAAACCAGGGTAAGGCATTGTGTTGAGCGATATATTGGAGATAGGCCGCTTGCCGATGACTCTTACAGCCTCGTCGAAGATTTCCACTCCGCTGCCCATCTCGACGATCTTTGAGCAGATCGAGTCCAAATGCTCAGGAATTACGTTTTTAACTAGGATATCCCCGCATGTTGCCACTGCGGCCAGCATGTATGTGCCTGCTTCTATCTGGTCCGGTATCGGGCTGTAGGAGACAGGATGCAGCCTTTTGACTCCTGTGATTTTTATAGTGCCTGTCCCGGCGCCTTTGATATTCGCACCTGCCAGGTTCAAGAAATTGGCAATGTCCACTACATGGGGCTCTTTAGCGGCATTCTCAATTGTTGTGACACCGCTTACCATTACTGCGGCAAGCATTATATTAATCGTCGCCCCCACACTGACAATATCCAGGTATATGCTCGCGCCTGCAAGCTTGCCAGCAGTTATGTCCACATACCCGGCGCCTTCCAAACTCACCTCCACAGCGGCCCCGAGGGCTTCAAAGCCTTTGATGTGCAAGTCGATGGGCCTCGCCCCAATATCGCACCCGCCGGGAAAAGGCAATTTGACTTTGTTGAAACGTGAGAGCAATGCGCCCAGCATATAGTAGGAAGCGCGCATTTCAGAGCATTCAGCTTGTATTTCTGTGATTTTGTCATAGGTGATGCTTGATGTGTCAATTATCGTGTTGCTGCCTTCGATTGTGATTTCAGCCCCCAGCTTTCGAAGGATCTGAATGTAGTTTTTTATATCGAGAATGTCGGGCAGGTTTTCGATCACACATTTGCCCCTTAACAAAACCGTTGCCGGCAAAATTCCGAGACATGCATTTTTCGCAGCGCTTATACTGACTTCGCCACTTAGCCGCTTCCCGCCATTAATCAGGATTTGCTCCATTATTCACCTCATTGGTCGCACATTATTCATTATATATCATCGAATAGCACATTGGAAAGTAACCTACCAGTAAATCTTATGGCAACACATTGCTGTTTATCCCATAGCAGCCAAGATTGGCTGGCAGATGACAACGAAAATGATTGAATAGAACAAGAAAAATTAAAATAGTGGAAAAAGCGGTGCCCAAAACGAATGTACATGGGCAAGAAACGCCTATTCTTCTTGTTTTGCTGTCAATTCAAGGAAGCCTTCCGGCAACGGGCTGTCAAATTCTATCAAACGCCCATGGAAAGGGTGGATAAACCCTAAATGGTATGCATGCAGCAACTGGCCAGCAAAACGGTCGTCTAAATCAGATCGCCTGCCATACAGTTTGTCGCCAACAACCGGGTGGCCAATATGGGACATATGCACCCTTATTTGGTGGGTCCGGCCAGTGCGAAGCTCCAAGCGTAACATGGAGTAGCCGTCAAATTGCTGGACCACATGGAAATTCGTGATAGCGTTTTTGTTGTTTTTTTCTGTCACTGCCATTCTTTTCCGGTTAAGCGGATCCCTGCCAATGGGCATGTTTATTACAGCCCGCTTTTTAGTGAAGTTGCCATGGACAATTGCAGAGTAAGCGCGCTGCACAGAATGGTTCGCAAATTGGTAAGCCAAATGGTTGTGGGCAAAATTGGTTTTTGCCACTACCAGCAACCCTGTAGTGTCTTTGTCTATCCTGTGGACAATTCCTGGTCTGGTTACACCGTTGATCGTCGAAAGGTCTTTGACATGGTACAATAGGGCATTGACCAGCGTCCCTTTGACTACTCCTGGCGCAGGGTGCACACTCATGCCTTGGGCTTTGTCGATGACAACTACATGGTCATCCTCGTACACTATCTTAATTGGCAGGTTTTCGGGGACGATGTCCAACTGGGCCTCCCCGGGAAGCTCTATCGTGACAGTGTCTCCCACCTTCACTTTGTATGAAGGCTTTGCCGGCTCGCTGTTGACAAGAATTTTGTTGCCAGAGAATATATCCTTGAGGCTTTCCCGTGAAAAGCCTTCGATCCTGCTGGCTAAATACTTGTCGACCCTAGCCCCCTCATCTCCTTCTAGCACGTTGAATTCTTTAAAATCCATAACAGGCTCCTATATAAACTTCTTTATGCAGAGCCTGATATTGCCTTTCTTTGTCGTAGCGAGGATTGCCCCGACAACCAGCCTTCCTTTTGAGCGCACAGAAACTATATCGCCTTCTTTGACATTTACAGAAGGCTTCGTCACACTAGCATGGTTGATCTTCACTTTGTCCGCCTTGACAAAAGCGGCAGCTTCAGCTCTTGGAATGCGCCAAGCAGCATGGATTATGTTGTCAATGCGCATGGAAGCGATGACCGCTTCCATCTCTGCCAGTTTTGGCTCCGACGGCACAACGTCCTCTAAGTTTATAAGGGACACGGCGACTTTGTTTGCTCCAACTGCCTCCAAGTTTTGCGCCACAAAGGCTGGCAACGGCTCTGATACAAACACTTGGATGGTTCCGCCGCCTATTGTGTCCATATCCCCTGTCTTCTCCCTTTCAATGCCAAGCGCCATCAGCGAGCCTAATATATCCCTATGCTCTGCTTGCGGGGCGCCAGATATATGAAGGCAGCCAAGGGGGTAGTCGCTCCCCTCCGGCTCGAAGCCTTTCGGGAAGATGCAAAGCATTTTACGCTGGGAGTATTCGTGGCCCCCGAAGAAAGCGCAATCGCTTTCTGGATACCTTGCAATCTCACGCTCCACGACCATTTGGGAGGATGGCTCGTAAAAGTCAAGAAAGACTTGTTTGTTGTCTCTTACAGCTATGCTTGAGGACTCCTCTAAAATATTTGAAAGATAGTCTTTTTGGCCCATAGTCCCTTCTATCTATTGGTTTACTTGTAGCAGTTTGCTGACAAATGTCCCATTAATATTCATACTCTTCATCGTAGTCGTCATCAAAGTTGTCAGAATCAGAGTAACTGCCATCATCGCTTGAGCGGCGTTTTACATCCACGTTGGCAGGAGTGACCACGAGGACTTGGTCGCTTATCTCTTTCATCTTTCCCTTTAGCACATATTTTGCCCCAGAAATAAAGTCGATAAGCCGCACAATTTCGCTTTTTTCAAGTTTCTCCACATTAATGATGACGGTTTTTCCGCTTGTGAGCTCTTCAGCTATCTTAGTGGCGTCGCTGATTTTCTCAGGGATCGTAAGCACTACTTGCGGATTTGATGCTGCCAAAGGTTGCGCGTCGGGCGTTAGCTTCGTTTCTTTTGGGCTTTTCAACACATCTTCCTCTGGGCTTGCTTGCGGCGCCTCTTCCGGGACCAGCTCAAACCCAAAGGCGTTTAACAATTTGTCAATTCTGTTGCTTTTGCTACTCATATTGCTACCTTTATTCTTATAATTTTGATCGGTTTTATTCAAATAGGGCTCTGCCAATCCGCAACATGTTGGCGCCATTGGCAATCGCTTGTTCAAAATCGTTGGTCATTCCCATAGAAATTATATCAAAATTAATGTTATCATATTTTGTAGCAATTTTCATCAATTTGTCAAAAATTCTTCTCGTATCGGAAAACACTGCGCCGATAGCATTTTTATCGCCAGTATTTGGTCCGATACACATTATTCCACGCACTCTCAGATTCGGCATTTGGCATGCTTTCTCCAGCGCTTTCTGCAACTCGCCTGCCTTGAAACCGTGTTTTGAAGCCTCCATGGAAACGTTTGCTTGCAGCAGAATATCAGTTGCCAACCCTGCTTGCCTTGAGCGCTTGTCAATCTCTTCAGCCAAGCTGATAGTGTCTACAGAGTGGATCAACACGCACTTTCCGACAATTGTCCTCACCTTGTTTTTTTGCAGCGTCCCAATAAAATGCCATGATGCGCGCCCATCGAGGACAGAGGATTTTTCCAGCAGCTCTTGGACGCGGTTCTCCCCAAAGTCGGCTATGCCGAATTCAAGCATTTCTTCCAGCGCAGCAACACTCCTGTTCTTGCTCACAGCAACCAAAGTGATCTGCTCATTATACGCGCTTTTGATACTTGCTTCTTGTATTCGCTCTAAGATTTGCTGTACATTTTCCTTTGGCATAGGATAATTCCAAGCCTCCCAAATCGTTTTGTGTCACTCGTAAACACGCCTCACCCTCTTGCTTATTAGGCACAGCACCTCATAGGCGATTGAGCCTGAATGGGCAGAAAGCTCCCAAGCCGATATGTTAGGGCCAAACAGCTCGACCTCGTCTCCCACTTGAATGTCTTTTAGACCTGTGATGTCAGCCATAAACATATCCATACATATATTGCCCACACTCTTTGCCCTCTGGCCTTTGATAAATACTTCCGCCTTATTTGAGTATGCCCGGACATAGCCGTCAGCATAGCCAGCTGAAATAGTTGCCACCTTCATATCAGAGCTTGCTATGTAAGAATGGGAGTAGCTTATGCCTTCCCCTTTTTTTACATTGAAGATATGCGCTATCTTCGAGTAAAACCCTAATGCCGGCTTTACGGGCACAGACAGCTCGATGCCAGGGGAAGGGGGCAGGCCATACAGAAGGATGCCGCACCTCACAGCGTTGACGCAGCTATGGCTGAAATTTATAAGGCCAGCTGAATTGTCGATATGCACATATCCCGGGTTTATACCTAGCGACTTCACTTGGGTGATAAAGGAATCGAAGAGCCTGTATTGCTCATCATTTGAGCTAGCGGCTTTGTCGTCAGCAGAGGCGAAGTGGGAAAACACTCCCTCCAAGGAGCAATTGCCTAATTCAGATATTTCCTTGATGGCTTCTATGCCTCCGCTCTTGAAACCAAGCCTGTTCATGCCTGTGTCTACTTTTAGCTCGAGCTTTGCCATTTTGCCTAGTTTTGATGCAGCCCTGTCCATCTCGCCCGCAAACCCTCTCTCAAAAATTACCACAGACAATTCATTTGCGACAGCCTCAATCGCCCTGGCAGGCTCGATATACCCCAACACAAGAATGCTGGCATTGATACCCGCCTCCCGCAACTCCAATGCCTCGTCAATACTTGAGACTGCAAAAATGCGCGCCCCAGCCTTTTGGAGGGCTTCTGCGCATTCTACAGCTCCGTGGCCATAGGCATTGGCCTTAATCACTGATATAACCTCTTTGGGCGCAGCCAAGGTCTTGATCGCCTTGTAGTTGCGTACCAGGGTGTCTAGGGAAATGCGGGCATAAGTATTTGTGTCCATAATAACTCCGATGCCAAATTATTGTTAATACAAAAAAGCCAAGTCTTGATGGCTCTATTGATTATACGTTATTGGCATAGAATAGAGCAGATGATGGATGCTCTTTTCACCAAAAATTTAAATATTGAATCAGCGGCAATTATAACTAGAACAATTTCAACAAATATTTAGATTTATATCTAATCCAGTATTTGCAGTTATCGCGTCTTAATACTATGATAGTTGAAACATATCCACACCACAGCCTATTTATCTGTTTGGTTTCAATATATAATTTGCCAGCTGCAAAGGTAAAATTATTTGGGCTTTGGTGGTTATTAGCTAAAAAAACGCGGATTATGGCTTTGCATGCCTGCATAAGCCCTTGCATCCGCTATGATTGTTTGCCAAGATCCGAAGCAAAAACAGGGTGGTGGATTTGGCGCTGGCAGCTTCATTGTTGTAACCGCCAGCCTCGCCCATTGTGTCTTCGGTTGGGCAAAGCCTGGCAGGAAGAATAAAAATAGAAGACGCAATCATATTCTTTTGGAGGAGGTGGGGCTTGTTGATGTGGAGCTGTTTGATGATAAGAAGAATGTGTGTATTATATGGAACAAACAAAACAGCAGGGATGGAGCTGATATTGATTTTTCGCTCCTTGCGGGATCTACGTAAATCAACATAGTTTTGTCACACTGAAAGCGGCGGCCTTGGCTGTGGAGTTTGTTTTTCTGCGCCCGAAGATCGAGGTTGCGGTCAAGACCGCAAATGAGCTGGCAGGCATGATGGCCTGCCGCTTCTTTAGAAAGTCGCAGCCAAGGCTGTCCTACAGGCAGCATACCGCATTAATCCGCTTGCAAGTGCGGATAATGACAAAGCAAAAGGTTTTCCTCAAAGCAGCCGCACAAAGGCGGTTTGTCATACGCTGCGTAGTTAGCGCAGATGCTTTGCTCCAAGTTTGGGGAGCGAGTGGAGCAGGCCCCGATGTTCCAGCGCACTGTCCTGCAGGACCAATTCGCTAGGAGACCATTATTGATTACAACGGGCGGTCCCCGTCTGGAGTTTTTGGCCTGCTTGGCCGGTTTCAAGCTAATGTCGATAATCAGCTTCAACTAAGCGGCAAATATAGAGCCTCCCTGCTGGATATAACCTGGGCAGGTCAGGTGTTTGGCTTCTTTTGGGCTAGCCAAAACATCTCGATAATTGAATGACAGGCTAGGCATAGCGCGGCTGGATTTGCGCGTTTAAATTTATAGTGCGATTCTCTAAATATACATGTGGCAGCTAAATTGCTTATACTTCAAAGGCGTTTGAGGCCAGCCTCTTTTAGGCTGCATTGTCCAATCCTCAAGCGACAATCCTTCCACACACCAGAACTCGTCTATATTGTTTGTCACCAGAGCAAGTCCAAGAGCTTTTGCGTGGGAAGCGATGAATGTGTCACGATCGCCTATCGGTGTTCCAGTGCATTTTAGTTTTACGCGAACCCGTCCTTATTCAACGGAGCAAAGCGTATCAAACAGGCAAATTTCTTCCGTTACTAAAAAAGAAAGCAATCTTTCCTCGTTTTTTTCCTTGTTTGCGCTGTCTTCAACGCCAAACCAAAGCTTTGCTTCTATTATTTATTGCTGAAATAGACACTACTGAAGGGTACTCCATAGCAAAACGAGAGAGGACAACGGTATTGTTATTCATTGCAAATATGCAATTATTGGTGTCAAGCATAACCCTCAAAATATCAGCTCGCCGCCGTCCATGTGATTAATGGGAATTAACCCCTTACTTTAAATAATTATCCAATTAATTCCAATACATTAACTGGCATGAAAATGATATAATATGTTGTCGTTTTGCGCAATATTATAACATGTGCTGTCTACTTTTGTTTTTAAGACATGGCATTGCTGGAGTGGTTGCTTCTTACAGCCCATTCCCAAAAATTCCATTAAATATTGGCGCGGCAAATAATTATGAAACGAGATATTCCATTGGGTGGTATCGCAGGTTTTACCAGCGCTGAAATTGAAAAAAACAATATCATCACATCGATGATTGGCAAAATTATTCATCGAGGACCATCTGCTCAAGAGTATTACACTGATAACGATGTGGCGATGGGCCAATGCAGCCTTGATACTAATAACCAGTTATTCAAAAAAGACAATCTAGCGATTGTTTTTGATGGGAATTTGTATAACAAGGAACAATTACAGCCATTGCTATCAAGCCAAGCAGCCATGGGCGATGAAGAAGCAATAATTGCAGCTTACGAGAAATGGGGCAGTGAGGCTCCAAAATATCTTAGAGGCAATTTTTCCTTTGCTATATGGGATAATGATAAGAAAGTATTGTTTGGGGCAAGAGACCACTTTGGGGTTAAGCCGTTTTACTACCACATGGGCGAGGACGCTTTCATATTTGCGTCAGAAATCAAGTCGATACTTGCTTACCCTGGTTTTTCTAAAGAGTTTAATGCTGATGTGGTAAGTTTATATTTGACATTTAGTTTCAATCCCCATGAAGAGACTTTTTTCAAAGGGATTTTTTGCCTGGGTCCAGGGCAGTGCTTTACCCTTTCATCGGAAGGCCTCAGTATAAACAAGTATTTTGTTATGGACTTTACCGTAGAGGACAGCAACATGGAAGAGACTGTAGAGCTTATTGACCAGACTGTCAGGGATGCAGTGGCAGCGTCAATTTCCGGAAAAGAAAAGATCGGCGTGTTTCTGTCAAGCGGAGTTGATTCTTCCTATATTACATCAATCGCAATGCCCTCAAAGACTTTCACTGTTGGATATGACGAGAAAAGATATGACGAGACTGAGTATGCCAAAAGGCTTTCCGACTCTCTGGGAATCCCTAATGCGACTTGTATTGTTAACAAGGAAGAATACCTGGCCTCTGTCCCCGAAATACTCTACCACTTGGACGAGCCGATTTCTGATCCCGCAACTATCGCGCTATACTTTGGAATGAAGTCTGCCCAAAATGAGGTTGATGTGGTGTTTACCGGCGAAGGGGCAGACGAGTTTTTCGGCGGATACCCAATCTACCAAGACAGGTTCAAAGGCTCGTTTTATTCCTTTGTGCCTTTTTCTATCAGGAGGGCAATCTCAAAGACTGTATCGCGTATGCCTAGTTTTTACGGATCAAGCTTTTTAATCCGAAGGGGTATGCAAGTCGACGAGTGGTATATTGGTGTGGGCTGGGTGTTCACAGAAGATGAAAAACCGGAAGTCTTGAAACTTGGAGGGATTCCCGTAAAAGAAATAACATCATCAATCTATAGCGGGTTTATTGGCGCCAGCGAGCTAAACAAGATGCTTGCAATTGACACCACACTGTATTTGACTAAAAACTTCCTTGTAAATGTGGACAAGATGTCAGCGATGTTTTCCATGGATGCCAGATCGCCTTTTACTGATATCAAAGTCTTTGATGTGGCACGCAAACTAGAAGATAGCGCAAAGATAAATAAAGAGACTACAAAGGTATATCTAAGGGAAGCGGCAAAGAAGTCATTGCCTATTGAAATATACAAAAAGAGGAAACTGGGATTCCCAGTCCCAATCAGGGATTGGCTAAAAGAAGACTTGTTTTACAATGAAATCAAAGAAGTATTCAACTCAAGCATCGCCCACGAGCTATTTGACAATAAAAAAATAATATCGCTGCTTGATAACCATAAGAACAACAAAGAGGACAACTATAAAAAAATCTGGAACATTTATATATTGCTAAAATGGCACCATAGCGTCTTCACTAATGAGACTGTCCAGCCTGGTTAGGAAATGCTCTAAGCAATAAAAAATTTAGCAAGAAAATGCGCGATTGCTGCTTGCGCCCTCTTGTTAGGGGAGCAACTGGGAGCCAGAAATGCGCTGAAGACTGTTATCGGCTCGACAGTTGGCTCTGGTGAGAACTGAATGAAAGCCCTTCAAAAACGGTGCTAGAGGTTTCGGCATAAAAGTTTGCAGCTTAGCACCGCTAAAGCCAAAAAAAATTACAGACGTGGTTTTTGGATACCATGTTGCCTATGACTTTTAAGCCAAAGCGCACTAAACCTATTAAGGCAAAGGGCGCTTTGGTTTTTTATAGACAGAAGATGGGTTTTAAAACGGATTAAACTGGCCAGCCTATAAACTTGGTAATTCAAAGTATAAACATAACAATAAAGAATCTATTTCAGAAGCGAGTGGTTTAGCTACATTTTTCTATCAAAAATTGGATAAGCAAGCTAAGCAATTTGTCTTTTTCTCGCAATTGACAATCTTTTTTTTATGTGCTAATCTAAAAAAAATGAAGGAGCCCAGACTGGAAAGGAGGGTGTTGAATAATAAAGGCGAAGAAATCGACAGGCTATTAAAAAATATGGGAAACTATGCTATCGCAATTCAATCTTTTTGCATAACCATCATATTTTAACGCTTATGCTTTTACCGTTTTATCTTGCACTTTGATTAAAAATTCTCTAGAAGGAGTATTTAGATGGAAACCAAAGCAAACACAATCCCCACTTCTGACCGTATTGCCTACGTTACAGCTAGAGTCGGATTCACACTCATTATTTCCTTGTACAGCGGAAGTTACTTGTCATTATTTTTGAATGTCATCTGCGGCTTGCCAATGCCGACAATAGCCTCGGTGCTGGCCATTGCCAAGCTTATCGACCTTGCGGAAGTGCTCATGTTCCAGCCTGTCCTTTTCTCGTGGGCAGCCAAAGGGAAATGGGGCAGATACCGCACTTGGTTTGTGGTAAGCCCGATTGGGTGTTTGTTTGGACATGTGCTGCTTCAGACTGCTTTGACTGCCGCAGTCCCGAACAGCGTGAAGATCCCGTTTGTAATCATTGGCTATGTCACAGTCAACGCCACGCTCAACATCCAATCGACAGCCATGAACTCGATGAACGCGATATGGATCAAAGACCCAGTTGACAGGTTCAGGACCCAGACTCAAGGAAACCTCATGAACAACCTCGCCTCCACACTCTTTGGCTTCGCCATGCTGCCAATAATGTATGCGATTGGCGGAGTTGAGTCTATAAACGCTAAAGGCATGACATTCCTTGTCATTTTGTACAACGTTTTCAATATTATCGCATGCATCCCTGTCTTTAGGTTCACAAAGAGGCTTGACTTGGACTCGGGCGCAGGAGGCGGCAAGACAAATGTCTTCTCAGCAATAAAGCTTCTCTTCACAAACCGGAACGCTGCAGGCTTGTTTATGTCGGCAGCGCTTGCCAATAGCGGCCAAAGCTCATGGGCGCAAGCTTTTGCCTTCATATTCCTCTATTATTACAAAAGGCCTGATGTCTTGTCTGTCTACAACGGGTTCCAAAGAGGAATTATGATGCTCGCCAACATGCTCACACTTGCAATAGTCAAAAGGCTCAAACCAAAGGTGGCGTTTACCGCTTCACTGATTATGCCATGCATCAACTACCTGTTTGTATACTTCTTCGCAAATGACGCTGTCACAGCAGTTGTGTTTGTGTGCATCGCTTATATGTTCACTGGAGTGTACCAGTCCACGCTTACACCGCTCTATGGTGACATTGTAGACTATACTAGATGGAAAACTGGCGAGAGCATTATCGCTAACATCTTCACAATCCAGCAAGCCACTCCAAAGGCAAGCTCCTATATCGGGAACTTCATGGTCACTGCTATTGCGGCCATAGGCTTTGCTGCAAACAATCCTGAAACACATACGCCTGAAATTTTGGCAAGATTAAAAGCTCTTGCGTGCTTTATTCCCGCTGGGCTTTATGCTTGCGGCTTGTTGACCTTCTTTACTGTATTTAACATACCAGCAAAAGTAATGGAACAAGCAAGGGCAGAGCTTGCGGAGCGCGATAAAGCGGCTCAGACAAGCTGACAGCAAAGCAGGCGCTTTGAAGCAACTAATCATTATAGCTGCAAAAAATGGAACCTGGATGCAATACCAGTTCCATTTTTTTGTGCCTTTGCGAACACTTCAGCGCTAGCGGCAAACGATAAAGCTCTTTGGCTAAATCCAATCAAACCATCGTTAGAGAAAAGACAATGAGAATGTGAGCGCCCTTGTGGCTGTCGGGGGCGGCAGCAATGAATACAGGGCTGTCCTCGGGGCAATCGAAGGCATGCTGGAGTCCGCTGGGGACTGGCGCAGCCTCTTTTTGTGGCTGCGGGACCGGGGCCTGAAAGGCATGCGGCGCAATGAAGCTGTCCAAGGCCGCCATATGCCTCCAAAATGGCATGGAGGATACTTTTGTTTGCTACAGCTTCCCTCCAAGCCGCTGGCGGAAAAGGCCTATTTGTTATGCCAAAGTTCAAGGGCTATGATAAGGGGAAAAAATAGCTTCTCAAAACAACTGTTCTATCGAACATCTTACAGTGGAATAAAGAAAGTGCGCAAAACTCTTGGAAGAAGGCTTTGTCGACAGGCTTTTGGAAAGCATTGCTGCAGAGCCCGCCGGGGAAGGGCATGTGGACTCGACATACGAGAAGGCGCACCGCGCCGCTGCCGGGGCGGCAGCCTCCTCGGAAGGCCCAAAGGGGCAGGGCATCGGCTCTGCTCGCGGGGGCAGGGCGGCAAAGATCCACACCCTTGTTGATGGCGGCGGGAGGCCAGTGGCAATCCTTTGGACGCCTGCAAGCATGCACGACAGCAAGGCTGCTGTCCCGCTGCTTATCGACGCTGAATTCGAGGATGGGGCAAAAGTGGCTGGGGCAAGGCTTATGGCTCTGTGGGCATAAGAGCGTATCTTGAGGGCGAGGGGGCCGGGCTGGTTTCGCCTCCAAAGAAAAACGCCAAAAACCCGGAGCCTTACGACAAGGAGTTTTACAAAAGGCGCAACTTAATTGAGCGGTTTTTCTGCAAGCTAAAAGATTTTAGGCGCATTGCTATGCGCTTCGACAAGCTTCTATCGATGTTTGAGGCATTTGTCGCGCTAGCTGCTTTTATAATTTATTCAGGTTAGCGCTAAGGTTTATTTTTAAAACACACCCTAGCCGCATTATGCCATAAAATTATCCACTAAGAATTTTGGTTTTGAGGATGGCAAAAAGACCGTTCCGCTGAATGCGGCATTCCGTATATAAACCTGCTATATAATGAAAAAACGGCATTTTATGGTATCAATATGCGAAAATTGTAATGCCTCTATGTTGAAAGTGGATAACTGCAAAACTTACGTTTTCATTTACGAGGGAAAGCTGTATGGGCGTAAGAGGTTGGCGACGAGTGCAGTTCTTTGCCATGATTTTTAATACCACGGCTACAGAACGAATAACAGCCATGTTCGTCTTGTCAGCATGCACTCTTAAACAATACCCAACATACGCAGAGCAAACTATTTCCTTCTGACCTGGGGGCTTTACAGCGGTTCCATATCGATGGTGAAATTGCCACGATTCTTGAGTCCATTGTTGTCAAAGTGTAGAACACAATCTAAAGGAACTTAGAGCGGACATCCTGAAACAAAAGAGGGGCTTTGTTGTAATCACCAGGCAAGAGGGCACTCAGACAAACCTAAACCTGCACCTGAAAGATATACCATTGCAATAAAATTATCAATATTTGCAAACCCTTTTGCCCTTCGCTTTATGTCTTGGATTCGTGAATTAATGCTCTCAGAAATGCCTGCAGCCAAGCCTGTAGTGAAGTACTCGAGCACTCCCATAAGGTGGCTCTTCACTGTTTTGGCGAACGCCCTTATTGGCTCTAGCCTTGACCGGTCCGCCCAGCCCAGCCACTTTTTCAACATCATCTCTGCCTCATCCCTTCCAGGATTTGAGGAGTATATGTCCTGCAGAACCAGCTTCATCTGGTATGCCTTTGCAAGCTTCTTGTGGGTTTTCGTCAGCTCCTTCAGCAGCTTTTGCTGGTTTTCTGAAAGATCCTGCGGGTTCTTGAGCCATATATAGCGGGAGCCCTTCAAATCCTTGATGGCACTTTGCTTATGCTCGTCCCTGCGGACCTGGTCTAAAGCCTCGTTCAGGAGTTTCACCACATGGAACTTGCCAAAAGTGATTGAAGCGCCGGGAAAAACATGCGAGGCGCCAAGAGTGTAGGCTGGCGACATGTCCATGGATAGCTGGGTGATGTTTTCCACACTGCTGCCATGGAGGAGAAGCTCTCCAGCGATATGGCCTTTGGCTGAGCCCGTCTCGTCTACGCCAACCCTTGTGGCATCAGACATGTCTTATTTTTCGTAGGCTGCCTCGATATTTTGTGGATGATTGCCCAGAGCCTTGAGCCAGCCTCTTGCATCATGGCGCCTATTTTGCTCACAGGCATTTCCTTTGCCAAGGCAAGCACAAGAGCCTCAAATAGCAAGGAGAAGCCGCTGCGCGGCCTTGCCCATTCCGGGTTGTATGTGAATTGCCCGCAGTTGGGGCACTTGCAGCGGGGCATGCGCATCTCGATATAAGTCTTGAATTGGAAACAGCTCATGTGCCTCCAAACCTTTATGTCAGTGTCATTGGCTTTGCAGAACTCGTGGCAACAGGGGCATGCAAATATTACGCCTTCCTAAAGTCAACGTATAGCCTAAGCTTGTTGTCGAATAGGTCCAAATGCACCTTTTTTAGATCCAGCGGTTCTTCTATGTTTAAGGGCAGCAGTAAAGAGCCTGATGTCTTCGTCCATTACATTCCTCCAGAATTAGGCTTTTTGTTAATTCTTTCTGGAATGTATTATTTGCTGAACCAGTTATCGATATACGCTTACACGGCATTGTTCTCTAAGCCCCACAGATTCTTAGACCACAAATTTGCAATAGGCGACCAACTAGCTCTAGCCCGCATTGCAGGCATGTTAGCGCCCAAATACAAAAGTGGAATTTCTCAAACTCGGAGATGATTAACCTCAAAGTAAAAATGGCTAAACCAAGCTGCTAGCCAGGTTTTAGCCATTACTTATTAATTTGATAGTTGCAGCTTACAGGTCGACTTTGAGTTTTGCTTCTTGCAACGCCGCCCTGATTGTCTCTTTAAAAGCTGGCTGGCGTACATATTTTGCCCAAAACTCATGGAGAATGGCAAACGCAGCCTCTGAGGCAAGGGCTTGTTTGCCATAGAGCTTCA
The DNA here is from genome assembly GCA_009782875.1 of Eubacteriaceae bacterium. GTDB lineage: Bacteria > Bacillota > Clostridia > Eubacteriales > Anaerofustaceae > WRIE01. Next base: position 24,983 of record WRIE01000044.1, read on the forward strand.
TTTCACAGTTAGCCACAAGCAGCCTTGCCACCTTGTAGTAGCTGGACCGGTGTTTGCCGGACAATATAGCCTCAGACCTGTTGCGAACCTCAACCTCGCACCAATCAAACCATGCATTGTACTGCTCTTCAGTTATCTCGCCCATGTTGTCCTTCAAACTGTTGTAAACCTGCATCCCATCTGCCCCTCTTGAAGAATCATTTATAAGCAGTTTAATCATAGCAGCCTCTTGTGGGAAGCCAGCCACTAAGCCCATAAAGAACGGGAATAAAACACCTTTTAAGCTGCTTGACCAGCCTAGGCTTGTGTCATCAGTACTGACAATCTCAAAAACCCTATCGTAGTTGTAGTTCAGCAAATGTATGATGCAATAGTCCGCGCTGCGGGTCAGCCCTTCTGCCAGATCCAAGGATTCGATGGCGGCAGTGTTTGCTTGTTTGCTGCCCAGCTCGTAAACCGGCATATAGTTTTTCAGGTCTTTGCGGGAATAAAACCTCTCAAGAACAGCAAACGTGTAAGCCTCGCTATCCCAAAGGCTCTTAGCTGTATTTGCCAAGAGAGTGGCAAGCTCCTCCCGCTTTCTCGCATTTGCCTCAGTGTTGGCAAGCCCCTTTGCTGCCACCTGCGCTATCTTCTCCCCTGGCGTGTCTCTTGCAGCAAGCATTTCACACAAATCAAGGTAAACAGATGGCTCGCCCTTGCCTTCTCCCTCGCTGTAGCGCTCCATTACAGACATGTCATCTGACAAAACCGCAAGCTCTTTCACATATGCGAGCGATTTTTCAGGCGCTTGAGAACTAATGATGTCTTGCCATGCCAGATATACCGCTTCCAAGCCAGGCACGGGCATGCTGCCCGCTTCAAGGATATCCCTAAGCATCAATCGGTTGTATATTGTGTTTGAAAGGGCAAATATGTGCTCAAGCTCCTCTCTTAAACCTTCCTCGTTTGCCATAAGCGCGCTGTATGCCCTTAATGCCTTTGCCGTCTTGTAGTCAATATTAAGCAACCCTTCGTCAATCAGCGTAGTGATATAAAAAGCCCCAGTCTCGTTTTTCTCATGGCGGGCATCAAAATTTTCTATCACCTGGAACAACATCCTGAAAGCTTGGGCAGCCTCCTTGAATTGGCCCGTTGACAACAGCACTTCAGCCAAGTTGTAGCAGTAAGCGAACTCGTCAATAAAACCGTCGTCGCCGTCCAACACAAACCTTTCGCCAAACCAGCCTTCACCATCGTAATGGGCTTTAACCTTGTAATCATCAGTTTTGGCAAGCAATATCCGGATACGCCCCAAATCAGCCTGGGCTTTGGAGAGGAACCCGGAGCCAATATCTTGTCTTTCAGGATCGCTGACTATCACTTTTTTATTCTCCAAAACCAGCAAGAACTCTTGTTGGAGATCCTCGGGAACCTTGGATGCCAGCCTGCCAACAAAAGCCCTCAGCTCTTGTGGAGACTTTGAGCGAAGATGCAACTCAACCTGTTCTATAAAATCCTTCATAAATACCTCCCCTTGTATTTTGTATTATCAAAGGCTTCCAGCGATGCCATCTCTTCTAATTATTATTATATAGCATCCATCGACATTTATGGGACAATACTTGCTAGACCTTGCAAAAATCATATTTGATTTTGCCTTAGATGAGTATGGGCCAGTCAAATTTCATTTAGCCGTGCATTTGCCCAAAATTACATAAAGACAAAAAAAAGAAACAATGCCAAAATTAGATTCGCATTGTCGCATCAATGCCAGAAGCCAGCCGCTGGACCTGGCTGTAAACAGCTCTTGTAGCTGGTTTTATAAGTTGAATGTCTAAAAACAGCCTTTTATCAAATTATCAAGTTGCCGCGCAGTAACGAGAACTAAATGAATACACTGTAGCGCTAGCTTGAGAACAGACAACGTATGTTCAATCACTTCAACTTCGAATGCCCACTCATTTGCAAGTAATATCGCATATCCAGCCATCTAGCTTTCTCCTATCAATTTCTCTAATGCTAAACAGTAATCTTGCTCCATAATGCTAATCCCTTTATTTGGATAATTCTCAGCTTCATTTTTTGCCCTTTCCAGTAATAGCCTTGCTTTTTCTCTGTCATTATTTATGAAATATTCATATGCTGATGTAACTCTTGTAATTTGAGGGAGCTTTAGATTTAGTAACGGTTTTAGTTTCTTATCGATATAGATTTCCCTTGCCTTTTCAACGTCAAACCTATGTACCAAATAGTGGTACAAATAATCCATCAGTACGAAGTTTCTATAATAAGTGGGAAGTTTGTCTAAATCTATACGCTCATTTTGCTCGAAACTCTTATTAAATTCACCCTTGTCGTACAAACGAGCTGATTCTTGCATCACTATGTTGGCAACAAGAAAATTACTCAAATCCGCAAACTGGCTTAACGCAAAAATGCCATCGTCAAAATCCTGATACCTTTTTCCATTCGAAAGCTCACCGTTCACAAATAATATCAAAAATAAGCAATGCTTGGCTTCTTTTGATTTTAAAGCCATTGCCACGTTCAGACCATCATTTGGAGTTCCAAGGTTTAATGGTATTAGATTTAAGAGACCCATCAGAACATTAGAAAGTATGCCAGCCAAAAAAAATTCCTTATGGCTAAAGCCAGCTGCCAATGCAAGAATAAGCATGGCAAACCCTGCAACCAGATTCAATATCCCTCCCCCAAGATTGTATAGCACAAATTTGAACCTGAGCTCATCTCTAGAAGGGACCATAAGACACTGCCCCATTAAAACGCCTGTAGCCTTTTTGAATTTAATCCGTCCATCTTCCTTGTACCATACAAAAGAGAACAACCTGTATGAGCAAAACTCGTAGCCTGTGAACAAGCCAAAAATCAGATGGCCTAGCTCGTGGACCGGGATGCTGGCAAGTAAAAACATCAACGAAAATAACAAATATTTTATAAAAAAATCATTAAAATTCAAAACATTGCCTCCGTAATTGATAATACCCCATTAGGAATCAGGATGCCGCCAGGGGAAGATAAAACCTATAGCAGTGCCACTAATAGCATTGGGGGAAGGGGCGCCTTTTTTGTTTCTTAGCAGTCTTTGTTACAATTGAAAGCGGCTACTCTTTCCTCCTCACAGTCGATAAAGAGCAAAAAACTGCTTGATACAAGGGTATTCTTCGGTCATTGGTTGACAGCGAGAGCCCTTTTTCATTGTCTGGAACTATCAAGCCTGTGTGTCTGCGACATTTTCTGGCTGCCATAGCTACGGTGATGCACACCCGCTATCGGCTAAATTGAGTAATTGCCTAAGAGATCATCTTAACTCTACATCCTGCAATGTGAATGCCTGCTCGAATATTCTCATCGAGCATATCCAAGAGATGTCCTGACTGGCCTCTACATCGCTGTCGCTCCACCTGCCAACTCTTGCTTTTACCAGAAAAACGTTCTCAAAGGAGAACATCACAGACCTTGTGTCGGAGCTGTCGCCTGGAATCTGTGTTATATCTTTATGCTGTTCTTTCGGAAAACCGGTCTTTTGAAATCTGTAATCTGATTATTTCCACAACTTTCTTTTCACCTTTTTCTCCAACTGTTTTACAACTTCTTTTTTACACATGATAACATAATTCTGCAATTCTTGAAAAGTTATTAACTGGCTCCAGCACAATGCAATCTATGAAATAACAAAGGAGCATTTACTATTTGGCGCAAATTATTACTGCCTTATACTGGGTTATGTTTTCATGAAAGCAAGATGCCGCTAGCGGAAATTTAGTACACACCAACTAAGAGGATGTTTAGTATCTCCTCAAAAGAACTGAAATAAATGACAATACAAACATTTGGCAAAATGTGCTCAAGCGCCTTTCGCAAACCTTCCACAGCCTCCGGCAATTATCAGCCCATCCGAATGA